>NZ_CEXLVS010000007.1:0-38276 GCF_982684285.1 Salinicola sp.
CACCATGGTTGGAGACGATGATCCCGTCGGCGCCCATGCGCACCGCGTCCCGCGCATCCTCCTTGTCCAGCAGCCCCTTGATGATCACGTTGCCCTTCCAGCTATCCCGAATCCACTCCAGCTCGCTCCAGCTGATGGAGGGATCGAAGTTCTTGGCCAGAAAGCCCATGTAGTCGTCCATGTTCATCTGGCGCCCGGTATAGGCCTCGATGTTGCCGACCGACAGCGGCTTGCCCTTGAGCGCGACATCGAACGCCCACCACGGATGCGTCACGGCCTGCGCGTATTGACGCAACTTGGCGTGAGGGCCGGACATGCCGGAGTGACGGTCGCGGTAACGCGAGCCCGGCAGCGGCATGTCGACGGTGAACACCAGCGTCTTCATGCCCGCCGCCCAGGCCCGCTCCAGCGCGTTCTGCATGAAGCCGCGATCCTTCAACACGTAGAGCTGGGACCACTGCTCCCCGCCGGCCCCCTTCGCGACCTCCTCGATCGAGCAGACCGACACCGTGGAGAGCGTATAGGGGATGCCGGCCTTTTCGGCTGCCCTGGCCGCCTGCACCTCCCCGCGACGCGCGTACATGCCGGTGGCCCCGACCGGTGCCAGCGCCACCGGCATCTGCCAGCGGCTGCCGAGCACCTCGGTCTCGAGCTGGGGAGTGCCGCCGCCCTGCAGCACCCGCTGGCGCAGGGGAATGGCCTGTAGCGCCTCGACATTGCCCCGCATCGTGCTTTCGGTCACCGCACCGCCATCGAGGTAATCGAACAGAAAACGCGGAATACGCCGCTTGGCGGCGCGCCGATAATCGGAAGGGCCTGAGATGATCATGGATTCGCCTTAAGCTCGGCTCGGGAGCGGTGAAAGAGACGCTCGATTCGGGAGCGGTGAAAGAGAAGCTCGCCGCGAACGGCGCTGGGAGACGGAAGTCGCAACGAGACGCTAGCGTATCAAGTCTCTCCGGAGAAAAGCGGCTCGGAAATTAGGACTTTAGTCGGAGGCCGTATCCTGGAAGCTTCGGTCGTTTCACCCCGCCGGGCCGAACGTTTCGAAGTCGATCCGATCCGCATCGACACCGCGATCTTCAAGGCCGGCGCTGATCTCGGCGAGAAACCGGGCCGGGCCGCAGAGCAGATAGCTCGCCTCCGGCCCCGCGCCGAGTGCGAGCAGCTGGTCGGCGGTGACTCGCCCTTGGATGTCGTAATCGACACCCGCCGTATCGCTCGGGCGCGGGGCGCTGTAGAAGACGCGCCGCGTCACGTTGCGTGATTGGGAGATCAATGCCCCGACTTCGGCCTGGAAGGCGTGTGTCCCGCCGTGGCGCGTGGCGTGGACGAACCAGACCGGGCGTTGCTCGTTCTCCGCTTCCGCCACGACCGCGTGCAGCATCGCGAGCATTGGCGTGATCCCCACGCCGGCGCTGACCAGTACCAATGGCCCTTGCCGGGAGGGCAAGACGAATTCTCCCGCCGGCGGGCGTGCCGCGACCCGGTCGCCGATATCGATCCCGTCGTGCAGGAAACGCGACGCCGTGCCCTTCTCCTCACGCTTGACGCTGATTCGGTACGTCCCGGCGGATGGCGATCCCGAGAGCGAGTAGCTGCGACCGACCCGCCTCGGGCGGTTCGAAATAGACTGATGCGGTATCTCCAGCTCCACCGCCAGATGCTGCCCGGCCTGGAATGGCGGCAGCGCGCCGGCATCGGCACCGGCCAGGTAGAAGGAGGTGATCTGATCGCTCTCGATCACCTTGTCGACGACCGTCAGCCGCAGCGGGGCTTCGTCTTCCCGCCGCCACCGCAGGGCCAGCGCGGCCGGGCGGTCGAACACCTGCTCGACGCTCACTTCGATCCAGCGCTTGGCGTTCGGATCGCGGCCCTCATCCTGGCTCTCCTGCGGCGCCCAGTCGATGCTGGCCCGGCCAGTGATCTGCAGCATGCCGCCGGTTTCGAAATCGACGAACAGCAGCCCCACGCGGGGGTCCTGGATCAGGTTGCCGATGGTGTTGAAGAAGTTGTTGCCGGCATAGTCAGGGATTCGCAGCGTCCCGTCCCCGATCACCTGCACGAAGCCTGGCTCGCCGCCGCGATGAGAGGCGTCGTAACCCCGGCTCTTGCTGGGCTCCGATCCCGAATCGTGGGCCGAACCGGGATCGGAGACAGAGCCGGATAGGGAGCCGATAAAGAAGGTATCCGCCGCAGCGATTCGCGCGCGCTGCCCGCTGTCGAGTCGATGCGAGACGGTGGCGTCCGGGGCGGCCGCGGCTTCGACCCGCCGCCACTCGCGCTCGCGGATATATTGCGGACAGTTGCCGAAGCTCTGGCGCACCTCGAGGCTCAGGCCGTCACCGGCGGCACGAATGACCCCGTTGAGCCGGTTGCGTCGGCGCGTTGCCAGCTCGATGCCGAGCAGGCCCACGTCGACGCCGGCAACGATCGCCGAGGCCAGCGGATCCTGGGCGCCGGGTGCTGCCGCCACGGCCAGCGTGCGGGCGTCGGGCGACTCGATGAAACCCTCGTCACCCTCAAGCAGCGTGACCCACGGGCGCCCCTGCGCATCGCCGGCTGCCACGACGACGAAGGGCAACTGGGCAAAAAACGCCCGATGCTGCTCGGGCATGTAGTCGCGGATGAAACTGCCGGCCGAGCTGGCCAGGCTTTCCACGCCCGCGCGCCGCTGCGCCGCGAGCTCGCCTTCGTGGAACGGCGTCTCCTGGAAAGTCGTCTCTTGGGAAGGCATCGTTTCGCGTGTCATGACCGACCTCCGTCCGAACGTCCTCGATTCAGGCCAGCGCCGGCGAGCGTGCCATGCCGACGAAGCGGGGCAGCGCCTCGATACGCGCCAGCCAGGTCCGGACGTGCGGATAGTCGGCGAGACCGACACCGCCTTCCGGCGCGTGGGCGATATAGCTGTAGCCGGCGATGTCGGCCAGCGTCGGCCTGTCGGCCGCCAGCCAGTCGCGATCCTCAAGATGGGCGTTCATCATCTTGAGCAGCGCGTGCGCCTTGGCCTTCGCCGCCTCATGATCGAGCGGCGCATCGAACACGGTGACGAGGCGCGCGGCGCAGGGACCGGCGGCGATCTCGCCCGCCGCAATCGAGAGCCAGCGCTGCACCTGCGCCTTTTCGAGCGGCGCGGTACCGATCCAGAGGGCAGGATCACCGTAGCGCTCGACCAGGTAGGTGATGATGGCGTTGGAATCCGAAAGCGTGATGCCGTTGTCCTCGATCGCCGGCACCTGCCCCAGAGGGCTGATCTTCAGATAGCCGGGCTGGCGGTGGGCGCCATTGGCCATATCGAGATCGACGTTTTCATAAGGGATCTCCAGCAGCGCGAGCATCAGCTCGACCCGATGGCAGTGGCCCGACTTGGGATTGCGATACAGCTTCACGGGCTGGTCGTTGAGGGCGTTGGTTTCAAGCTCGGCGTTCGACATGACGGTCTCCTTCATCGCGATGATGATCGGGTTTATCGAAGCCGTTACTCTAGAACCTCACGAACGACGGAAGAATATGGTTATTCTGAAAGGAACTGTTTTATATTCTGAAATTATCACTCCTCTCGAGCCAAGCAGGACATCATGGATCGCCTTCAGGCCCTGAACGTTTTCGTCGCCGTTGCCGAAGCCGAGAGCTTCGCCAGGGGAGCCCGTGCCACCGGGCTCAGCGCGCCATCCGCCACGCGAGCCATCAACACGCTCGAGATCGCCCTCGGCGCACGGCTTTTCACCCGTTCGACGCGGCGAGTCAGGCTCACCGATGTGGGCCGGACCTACCTCGTGGAAGTGCGGGAAATCCTCGCTCATCTGCAAGCCGCCGACGACATGGCCTCGGGCGCGGCCAACACGCCCGTCGGGCAACTGCGAATCACCTGTCCGCAGGAGTTCGGGCGAATCCACGTCGCGCCGCTGCTGACCGAGTTTCTGGATGCGTATCCCCGGGTTCGCGCCGACGTGCTGATGGTCGACCGCATCGTCAACCTGGTCGAGGAAGGCTTCGATATCGCCGTGCGCATCGGCCACCTGCCCTCCTCCGAGCTCTCCGCCGTCCGGATCGGCCAGGTTCGCCGCGTCATCTGCGGCTCGCCGGACTATTTCGCCACGCGGGGGCGCCCGCAGGCACCCAGCGACCTCCTGTCTCATCGGGTGGTTGCTAGCGGGTCCACGCCTCCCCTCAACGAGTGGCGGCTCGGGCGGGACGGAGCGCATGGCGTCAGGGTGAATCCTCGCCTCACGGTCAGCAGCCTGGCCGCGGCCATCGATATCGCCAGGCGGGGCTGGGGCCTGTGTCGCGTGCTGTCGTATCAGGTCGGGCCCGATCTCGAGTCCGGCACGCTCCAGACCGTGCTGGAAGAGCACGAGCCCGCCCCGCTGCCGGTTCATCTCGTGCATGTGGAAGGGCGCCGCGCGGCAGCGAAGGTTCGCGCCTTCATCGACTTCGCCGCGCCGCGGCTGCGCCAGATCGAGGTGTTGCGTTGAAGTGCGTGCGACGATCAAGACGAATATCAGGCAGCGCCTCGCCCTTTTCCCAGCCTGGACATGCCGACGCCCGCCACTTCACCCGCGTTGCGAAGCGGCGGAACGAGGCGATGACACCTGTGCTCAGATGCCGAAACCACCGGCGACGTTGATGGCCTCGCCATTGACGTAGCCGGCGGAAGGTCCGGCCAGGAAGCCGACGATGTCCGCCACTTCCTCGAGGGTCGCGATACGACGGATCGGATGCATGTCCAGAATGGCGTCGCGGTTGGGAAGCTCATCGGCCACGTCCGAGGCCATGTCCGTGGGCATGATGCCCGGCTGTACCACATTCACCGTGATGTTGCGCGGGCCGAGGTCGCGAGCGATGCCCTTGGCGTAGCCGGCAAGCGCCCACTTGGTGGCGGCGTAATCCGCGACTCCGGCGAAAGGCACGTAGGAGCCGAGGAGTGAGCCGATGAAGATGATGCGACCGCCATCGGTCAGCTTGGGCGCCGCCACCCGCGTGATCGCGATGGTCCCCATGACGTTGACCTGCCACTGGCGATTGTATTGCTCGCCATCCAGCGTGGGGTCGTCCACCAGTTGGCCCTGAATGGCGATGCCGGCGTTGTTCACCAGGATGTCGAGTTTGCCGAATTCGCCGATGACGGCATCGATCAATGGCTTGGCGACCGAAAGATCCGCTTGATCGGCCTGGATCGCCATCGCGCGAGCCCCTGACGACTTCAGTTGTTCCACCACCGCATTCGCCTTGTCGGCGGACGACGCGTAACTGATCGCCACGTCGGCACCCAGCTCCGCCAGCCTGGCCGCCGTTACCGCGCCGAGGCCGCGCGAGCCGCCGGTGACCAGCGCGACTTTGCCTTTCAATAGCTGATCCATGTTCTCTCTCCTGTTGGATGACGTATCGACCTGCGGGCCGAAACATCAACGTTGACGAGCCAAATTAGTAACAATCGTTACAGTAATGATCATTACGAAATGACTCACGACTGTCCAGTGTTTTATAATGGCCGTTATGAAATAAAGGAGAATCCCATGGGACGACGTCGCGAATTCGATCTGGACCAGGCACTGGAGGCAGCGCTGTGCGTGTTCTGGCGCAAGGGCTATGAAGGCGCGTCCTACAACGATCTAACCCAGGCCACTGGAGTCGAACGGCCCGCACTCTACTCGGCCTTCGGCAACAAGGAAGCCCTGTTTCTTCGCGCACTGGAACGCTACGAGGAGCAACAGCTGGGTTTCTTTCCGGAGGCGCTCGCGCAGTCGACCTCCCGAGACGTCGCCGAGCACATACTTCGCGGAGTCGCCGAACTGAATACCCGTCATCCGGAGCACAGCGGGTGTTTCATCGTGAATGGGGCGCTGGCGGGGTCGGACGAGTCGGCACCCGTGCGCCAGGCGCTGATAGCAGCGCGCGCGAAGGGAGAAGCGCGGCTACGCGAGCGCTTCGAACGGGCGCAGCAGGAGGGAGATCTGCCGGCATCGGCGAATTGCGCCGCGCTGGCCGCGTTTCTGATGGCGGTGACTCATGGCATGGCGGTACAGGCCAAGGCCGGCTTCGGTCGCGAAGCCCTGGAAGCGGTCGCCGATCAGGCTCTGGCGGCCTGGCCGACGAACGCCGAGCCGCTTTAGAACAAGTCGAACGAATCGTACATTGACGGCCCACGCGTCAACGGCAGTATCCGCGCGCCTTCGCACCACTTCTGACGAGCAACGAGCGGGGGTTCTGAATATCATCGCTCGCGTTTCCGATCATCCGGGTTCACCTAGAGTATCGGCTTCAACTCACATCAAGGAAGACAACATGTCGGCTACAAACATACGCTCCGCGCTGGACGAACTGCTCAACCGGCAGGACCTCCCGCTGGAAGCGGTGATCGACCGCCATTTCAGCCCCGAATATCGCCAGCGCACCAACGGACGCTGGGACGATCGCGCAGGATTTACCCGCCACGCGCGGAAACTTCGCGAAATCGTTGCGTCGGCCCGAATCGAGATGCTGGACGAACTACGGGATGGCACCCGCTACGCCGACCGCCACCGAGTCCATATCGCCAAGCGCGACGGCACCCATGTCGTGCAGGAGGTCTACCTGTTCGCGGAGCTGGATATCAACGGGCGCTTTCTGCGAGTCGAGGAAACCACGTTGATGCTGGAGGGCCCCGAGACCGATCGCGATATCGGTAGCATTCGATGATGCAGACTGCCTGAAGCCGCACCTCTGCCAGTCCCGGCTTCTGAAAATACGGAGGTGGAGAGCTTGCTTGCCTGTTCGGTGAGACGCCACTCCCGGCGTTCGTCATTCCTCTGACGAGATTCCTTCCCGCTTTTCGACCATGAAATCCAGCAGTGCGCGAACCTTGGATGGCATCTGCTCCCGGGACGGCAGGTAGAGATAGAAGCCGGGGTGGCCGCAGGTCCACCCATGGAGGACCTGAACGAGACGCCGGTCGGCCAGGTGATGTTGGATGGCGATATCGACGTGCTGGATCAATCCGATTCCCTGAAGCGCCGCCCGCGTCATACTTTGATCGTCATTGGTGGTGAGATGCCCGGCGACTGGCTGGGTGAAGTGCTGCCGCTTCCCGGCGGGATCCACGAAATCCCATTGACGCAACGCGCCGCTACCCGAACTCCGGTAATTGAGACAGTTGTGATGTGCCAGGTCCGCGGGCGTTTGCGGAATGCCGTGTCGTTCGAAGTAAGCCGGCGATCCCACGACCACCATCGATAACGCAGGGCTGATCGGCACCGCCACCACATGATCGACGAGGCTGCGGCCCAGCCGAATACCGACATCGCAGCCATCGGCAATGATGTTCGACAGCGAGTCGTCCATGACCAGCTCGATCCTGATCTGGGGGTAGCGTGCATGGAACTCGGCCAGGTGCGGCTCTATCAGCGCCCTGGACGCCAGGCGCGATGTATTGATGCGAATCAGGCCCGAGGGGACGCCGTCGACCTCCCCCAGTTCCAGGACCGCACGCTCGATCTCGCCTAGCATGGGTCGTAGCGTCTCGAACAGCCGTTGTCCCGGCTCGGTCAGCGAGATATCCCGGGTCGTACGGTTGAGCAGTCTGACGCCCAGGCGCTGCTCGAGCGCCTTGAGATTCTGCGACAACGCCGCCCGCGACACCCCCATCTCCTCTGCCGCCCGAGTGAAGCTGCGGTGATGGGCGATACGAACGAACCAGGCGAGCGAGGGGAGCAAGGCTGGATTCATGGCGTTGTCAACCTCTGCTTATCACTGCCTTCAGGCTGGTGGGCTTCTGGGATTCCGACTCCGAGCGTAACGTTATTTTTGCCGGGACACACCGTCAGAGCGCGAGCAGCACCTACGAACTCACCGCCATGGCAGCGACCGTCCTCGCAACGATCAATCCAATGCTCGAGGGGAGGATGGTGATGCGCATGCGCAAGTTCGGCAGTAGCGGACTGTTCGTTTCGGAGCTGTGCCTGGGAGCCATGACATTCGGTGGAACCGATGGTCTGTGGGGACAGGTCGGCAAGCTCGGCCAGAATGACGCCGACGCGCTGGTCGGATCCGCGCTGGAGGCGGGCATCAATGTCTTCGACACGGCGAACGTCTACGCCGATGGCCGCAGCGAGACCATGCTGGGGCAGTCGTTGCGCAACCTCGGGGTGGCAAGAGACGACGTCGTGATCGCAACCAAGGTCGCCTCGCCTATGGGCAAGGGCCCCAACCATCGTGGTGCGTCGCGCCGTCATGTCCTGAGCGAGTGCCGCGCCAGCCTGCAGCGGTTAGGCCTGGATCATATCGACCTCTACCAGATTCATGCCTTCGACCCCACGACACCGATCGAAGAGACGCTGGAGGCGCTCGACATCCTCGTTCGCGCCGGCGATGTCCGCTACATCGGCCTGTCGAACTGGGCGGCCTGGCAGATCATGAAGGCGCTGGGAATCGCGAGAGCCCGGAATCTCGCCCCTGTCGTTTCTCTGCAAGCCTACTACACGCTGGTCGGTCGGGACGCGGAGCGCGAGATCATCCCGATGCTGGATTCCGAGAAGGTCGGGCTGATGGTCTGGAGCCCGTTGGCCGGCGGCTATCTGACCGGCAAGTACGCAACCGGCACCAACGCCGACGGTAGACTGCACGAACTGGACTTCCCCCCTATCGACCGCCAACGGGGCGAACCGCTGATCGAAGTACTGAAAGCCGTCGCCCGCAAGCATGACGCCACCCCGGGCCAGATCGCGATTGCCTGGCTGCTGCATCAGTCAACGGAGACGACGGTGATTCTCGGCGCCAAACGCCCCGAGCAGTTGATCGAGAACGTACGAGCGACGTCGATCCGCCTGGATGATGCCGATCTCTCCGACCTGGATACGGTCAGCGCCCTGCCGATCGAATATCCCGGATGGCTTCTTGGTCATTCATCTCGTTGACATCCCCCTCGAGGCCCGTAGCCATCACGACGAACGGATCGCGGCGGCGTGCTTCATGCCCCACCCCGTCCGGATAGAGGAGCCTTACCGTGAACGAAGAACAGGACAACAATCAGCCCGTCTCCAGGCAGCGTCGCCGCTTCCTGGTGGGCTCGGCCCAGGGTGGCGCGGCGGCACTCTTTCTCTCACCGCTGGGAAACCTTGGCGCCGCGGCACCCCTGAAACCCGCCACATCCGAAGACACCGCACCTGACTCGAGAACCCCGTTGCCCGTGACGCTGGAGGTCAACGGGAAGCCCCATTTCGTGCGGCTCGATACCCGCATGACCCTGCTCGACGCCCTGCGCGAGGAGATCGGGTTGACCGGCACCAAGAAGGGCTGCGATCACGGCCAGTGCGGCGCCTGCACGGTGCTGGTCGATGGCCGGCGTGAGCTGTCGTGTCTGACGCTGGCGGTGACCGCTCAAGGGCACGAGATCCAGACCATCGAGGGGCTCGCGAATGCCGATGGCGCGCTACATCCCATGCAGCAGGCGTTCATCGAGCACGACGCCTTCCAATGCGGTTACTGCACACCGGGTCAGATTCTGTCCGCGATCGGCTGTGTGCGCGAGGGACACGCCGACACGCCCGAGAGCATTCGGGAGTTCATGAGCGGCAATCTATGCCGATGTGCGGCGTATCCCAATATCGTCGCCGCGGTCACTCAGGCCCGCCAGGCCATGGAGGAGTAACCATGCAGCCCTTTCACTATTCGAGAGCCTCGTCGATTCCCCAAGCGCTCGAAATACAGGCCACTACCGGGCAGGCCCGCTCTCGACCGGGAGCCGCCTACCTGGCGGGCGGGACGACGCTCATCGATCTGATGAAACTCGAGGTGATGCGACCGCAAAACGTCATCGACCTGCGCGCCCTGTCGGCGACGCATGGCGCCATCGGCTGGGATGGCACCAACCTGCATCTCGGTGCCTTCGCCAGCATGGCGGCGGTCGCCGACCATGGAGACGTGGTCGAGCACTTTCCCGTCATTGCCCAGAGTCTCTCCCTCGCCGCCAGCGCGCAGTTGCGCAACATGGCGACCCTGGGTGGCAACGTGCTGCAGAAAACCCGCTGTGCCTATTTCCGCGACCCCTCCTGGCAGGCCTGCAACCGACGAACGCCGGGAAGCGGCTGCGCGGCGATCGAAGGCCTCAACCGTCAGCATGCGGTTCTCGGAACCAACGACCACTGCATCGCCAGCTATCCCGGTGATTTCGCCCAGGCCCTGATCGCGCTCGACGCCACGGTCACACTGTCCGGGCCCGAAGGCGAGCGCCGAATGCCGTTCGCCGCCCTCCACCGGCAACCGCAAGACAGGCCGGATATCGAGACGAACCTGGCGCCGGGAGAGATCATTACCGCATTCACCGTTCCGGCGGGTCCATGGACGCGGCGCTCGCTCTATCTCAAGGTGCGCGACCGCCAGTCCTATGAATTCGCCGTCGCCTCTGCGGCGGTTGCACTGGAGATGAATGGGCGTGTCGTCAACGAGGCACGTATCGCGCTGGGCGGCGTCGCGACCGTGCCCTGGCGTGCACGGGACGCCGAGAGCGTGCTGCGCGGCCACACGCTGGACGAAGCGCGCGCGAATCGGGCCGCCCAGGCCGCGTTCAACGGCGCCGTTCCCCGCTCCCACAACGCATTCAAGATCGCGCTGGGCCAATCGACACTGGTGCGAGCGCTGCTCGACGCTGCATCCCTGGAGGTGAGTCATGGCTGAACCGACATCCGCATGGCGGCAGGCAGCTATGCAACCCACGAGAATGGAAAAGACGAATAGCGAACGGGCCTCTCCGCGTTACGAGTCACGTGAGAAGGTCACGGGCACGGCTCGGTATCCCGCCGACATGCGACTGCCTCGGGTCGCTCATGCCTACCTTTGCACGAGCCGAATTGCCCGAGGCACGATCCAGGCGTTCGATCTGGCGGCTGCCAAGGCCGTGCCGGGCGTCCTCGATATCCTGACCCATGAGACGATTGGCGATCAGCCGCGTCAGGTGCCGGCGATCTATCAGGGCGGCTACCTTTCCGATTCTTTCCGTCCTCTCGGCTCGGCGGAGATCGCCTACTGGGGTCAACCGATTGCGGTGGTCATCGCGGAGACCTACGAAATCGCTCGCGAGGCGGCGCATCGCATCGATGTCACCTACGCCCCAGAGTCACGGCCGGCAGCCACCATCGACTCTCCGGAGGCCGTCACCCAGCCTCTGGCGCCAATGGATATCGATGTCGGTGATTTCGATGTTGCTTACGCTAAGGCACCGGTCAAGATCGACACACGCTACTCCACCCCCACGCAACACCAGAACCCGATGGAGCTGTTCGCGACCCAATGCGTCTGGGAAGGAGACCATCTGACCGTTCACGAACCGAGTCAGTATGTGAACAACCTCAAGTTCGGCCTCGCCGAGCAGTTGAACATCGCGCCGGAGCGGATACGCGTCATCAGCACTTATGTCGGCGGCGCTTTCGGCGCCAAGGGCTTTCTGACTCAGCGAACGGCACTGATCGCCATGGCCGCCCGTCGCCTGGGGCGGCCGGTCAAGCTCGTGGCCACCCGTGAACAAGGCTTCACCGTCTCGGGATATCGGGCCGAGACACGACACCACGTCCAGCTCGGCGCCAACCGGGACGGACGCCTGACGGCGTTGAAGCACGAAGGGTGGGAGCTGACCTCCCGCGCCGATACCGTCGCCATGGGCGCCGTGTCGATGACCACCCGGCTCTACGCCTGTCCCAACATCGTGGGGCGCGTCAACGCGGTCTCCGCCGACCGGTCGACACCCGGTTTCATGCGGACGCCGGGGGAAATGCCCTATGCCTTTGCCCTCGAAACGGCCCTCGACGAGCTCTCCTGCGAACTCGACATGGACCCGATCGAGCTGCGGCGCGTCAACGACACCCGGACGGAGCCCGTGGGCGGCCTGCCCTACACCAGCCGATCGTTGATGCAGTGCTTCGACTCGGCCGCGGCGGCCTTCGGGTGGAAGGATCGTACGAAACAGCCGGGGTCGATGCGCGACGGTGACTGGCTGGTGGGATGGGGCTGTGCCACCGCTTTCTATCCGACCTATGCCGGCAATTCCGCGGCGCGTGTCCGCCTCTCCGCCGATGGACGGGTTCACGTTTCGAGCGCCACTCATGAACTCGGACAAGGCGCCTATACCATGATGGCCCAAGTCGCCGCCGAAGAATTGGGCGTGCCGGTAGAGCAGGTGACGGTCTCGCTCGGCGACACCGACCTGCCCCCGGCTGTCGTCGCCGGTGGCTCGTCCACCACCGCCAGTCTGGCACCGGCGATCATGGCCGCGTGCGATGCCATCCGCGCAAGGCTCGGCGTCACCGATGCCGCCCCGGGCACGGTATCGACCGCGATGGCGACATCGGGAATGGGCAGCATCGAAGAGTTTGCCGAAACCCGCGCCCCGGGCCTACCGGCCGATAGCATCAAGGGACTCTATCGTGGAATGGCCACGCCATTCGGTGGCGTTCACATGGCCGACCGCGTGCAGTTCGCCCTTGGCGCCCAGTTCGTCGAGGTCAGAGTCCACGCCAGGACACATGAGATTCGCGTGGCTCGCGCGGTCGGCGCCTTTGCCGCCGGGCGCATCATCAATGCCCGCACGGCCCACGGCCAGCTCGTCGGCGGCATGATCTGGGGAATCGGCTCTGCGCTGCATGAACAGACCGAACTCGATGAACGTAACGCCAGCTACCTCAACGCCAATCTCGCGGACTACCTGCTACCCGTGAATGCGGACATCCACGATATCGAGGCGATCATGGTCCCGGAAGAGGACAGTCTGGTGAATGCCGCCGGGGTCAAGGGTGTCGGCGAGATCGGTGTGGTCGGGGTGGCGGCGGCCATGTCGAATGCCATCCATCACGCCACGGGCAGACGGCTACGCGATCTGCCGTTCCGGATCGAGAATCTGATGAACGAGACCTGAAAGGCGTCGAAAGCTCGTTACCCCCTGACCTCCGACTGCCATACTTCAGGCAGTCGATGACAGCGGACCGACGACAACGCACGGAGTCAAAGTCATGTGGGAATACAAGGTACTGACCTTCAAGTTGCGCCTGAAGGGGTTCGACTACGAGGGCATGGAGCGTGAGTTGAGCGAGCTCGGCAAAACCGGCTGGGAAGCCTTCAGTACCATGGCACCCAGTTATGGTGCCGGGCAGGCCATTGAAGTCGTCGTCCTGCTCAAGCGGCCAGTGACCAGCGAGTGAGCCCGAGCCACTGGACCGCTCGCTCGCGAGAGCCGTAGTCGGGCTGCCGCAACGCCGGAAGTGAACACCTGATGTCAGTTCACCAATCAGCTGTTACGACCGCCCGCGCCCCGTGGCGCCCGGAGGCGGCACCGTGCGTGATACTCGCCTGCACGTATGCCGCGCATCAATTCACCGATCCAGCCCGCTCATCAGCACGTATTTGACGTCAACGTACTCCTCGATACCGTAGAAGCTGCCTTCGCGGCCATAGCCGGACTGCTTGACGCCGCCGAACGGCACCGAGGCGGTGCCCACCGAGCCGCTGTTGAGAATGACCATGCCCGCTTCGATCGCGCGGGACAGGCGGAACGACCGGCCCAGATCCCGCGTATAGCCATAGGCGACCAGACCGTACTCAGTGGCATTGGCACGCTCGATGACCTCCGCTTCCGTCCGGAAGCGGTAGATGGCGAATACCGGGCCGAATATCTCGGTCCGGGCCATCTCGGCATCGTCGTCGAGCCCGGTGACGATGGTCGGCTCGTAGAACAGGCCGCCGAGGCCATGCGTTCTCCCGCCGAGAACGATGTTCGCGCCGCGCAGACGGGCGCTCTCCACCAGCGAGGAGACTTTCTCCAGGCCGGTACGATTGATCACCGGCCCGACGACGAAATCGTCACGCATGCCCTCGCCGACCTCGATCTGCGAGACGCGTTCGGCCAGCGCCTCGACGAATCGGTCGTGAATCGCCTCATGCACGTAGAAGCGATTGGGCGAGATGCAGACCTGGCCCGAATTGCGCAGCTTGGCACCCACCGCGCCTTCCACGGCGGCCTCCATGTCGGCATCGTCGAAGACGATGAACGGGGCGTTACCCCCCAGTTCCAGGGTCATGCGGGTCAGCGTCTGGCCAGCGGCACCCGCCAAGGTGCGACCCACGGCGGTCGAGCCCGTGAACGAGATCTTGCGGATCCGCGTGTCGCTGGTGAAGCGCTCGCCGATCTCCTTCGGATTGCCCGTCACCATCTCGAACACACCTTCCGGAATGCCCGCCTCGCGCGCGGTTTCCAGCAGCTTGTAGGCCGTCAGCGGCGTTTCCTCGGACGGCTTGATGATCATGGTGCAGCCCGCCGCCAGTGCCGTCGCCACCTTGCGCGTGATCATCATGAACGGGAAGTTCCACGGCGTGATGGCCGCCGTGGGGCCGACCGGCTCCTTGACCACAATGACTTGAGCGTTCGCCGCATGGCTGGGAATGGTGTCGCCGTAGACCCGCTTGGCCTCTTCCGCGTACCACTCGATGAAACCGAGGCCGTATTCGATCTCGCCATACGCTTCGGCGAGACACTTGCCGTTCTCCTTCACCATCAGCTCGGCGAAAGCTGCCTTGTCGTCGCGGATGCGCTCGAACCAACCGCGCAGCAGCTCACTGCGCTCCTTCGCCAATCTGCGGGACCAGGCGGGAAAGGCCTCGCAGGTACGGTCGATGGCAGAATTCACTTCGGACAGGGTCATGGCCGGTGCCTGGCCGACCACGGTGCCATCGGCAGGGTTCAATACGTCGATCATGAAGATGCGCTCCTGAAAAGCAGAACAGGGGACGCCAGACGGGAGACGCTCCTGGCGAACTGATCTCATCGATGTCATCAACGATGAAGGATTGCATGATAGACACCCACAACCGGGCCATACGATGGCTTACAGTCTGCTTTTATTGCCCAATACTATTTGTCTTTAATATTATTATTTTTCATGCCATTGCCTCGTCTCTACCCCGACAAAAGCGTGGCAAACTCGCCCGAACGCCCGATGACCCGGATTCAAACGCTTCGGCGAGCCCGTCGAGAACGGATTTCAAGAACAGGACCAGGCCCCATGAGCAGTAGCGATCCGATACCCTCCTCGACCCTGCACCATCGCCACGAGCCCGACGCCAGGCAGGAGGAGATGGTCGCGCTGCTGAAGACGCTTGCGCCGGATGAGGGCTACAACCTGACGGCACTGCCGGACGTCCGGTTTCTGCGTTCGAACCGCCCCTTGGATTCCACCCCCGTGCTGTACGATCCCGGTATCGTCATCGTCTGCCAGGGCCGCAAGCGGGGATTCTTCGGCGGCCAGGTCTACCTCTACGACGAACAGCACTACCTGGCGGTTTCGGTGCCGGTGCCCTTCACCATGGAAACCGACGCCAGCGAGCGGGAGCCGCTGCTCGCCATCTACATGCATCTGGACTTCAAGCTCGCCGCCGACCTGATGCTGCAGCTGGACCAGCTCGGTGGTGTCGAACCCGCCAACCCCCGGGGCATGATGTCGACGCCCCTGGACCGCCGACTGAGCGATGCGGTGCTGCGTTTCCTGGACGCCATGAGCCGGCCACTCGATGCCGAGATCCTGGGTCCGTCACTGGTGCGGGAGATCTACTTCCACGTACTGACCGGCGATCAGGGCCCTTCGATGCGGGCGGCGCTGGCCATGCAGGGCCAGTTCGGCAAGGTGGCACGTGCCCTGCGCTGCATTCACGCCTCCTACTCGACGGATCTCGACGTCGAACAGCTCGCCCGCAGCGCCGGCATGAGCGTTCCCACCTTCCATGCGCACTTCAAGGACGTCACTCACACTTCGCCCATGCAGTACCTGAAGTCCACCCGCCTGCACCAGGCGAGGCTTCTGATGGTCAGAAACGGCATCACGGCAGCGGCAGCCAGCGCTCAGGTCGGCTACGAAAGCCCGTCCCAGTTCAGTCGCGAGTTCAAGCGCCTTTTCGGCAGAAGCCCGATGGCGGAAGCCAGAAGAATGCGGGAGGAGTTCACCATCCCGCCCGCCCACGCCGCAGCGACGTTCGTCTCGTCGCATTGAGGAAGCCAAGAAGCGCTGAATATCGCGAGATGACACTAACACTCAATATATCAACGACGTCACGTTGCCCATTCCTCTAGTTTTCCGTAAGCACTTCATCCAGAAATGCGGCGATGCCATCAAATGCTTGATGCCGCTGGCGCTCAAGGATGAGCATGTGGGTGGTCTGCCCGATCTCGATCCAGCGTTTGTAGGCGGCACCAGTGAGGCGGCGAAAATAAGCCTGGTTCGTGTCCAGCGGCACGTCGCGGTCCCATTCACCATGGATCAACAGCGTCGGGGCCGTGATCTCGCCTGGGTCGTAGTAGGCGCGACCTGCGGCCCAATAGTCTCTCCTATCCTGCACGACCCCGTTCGGCACGTGATAGGGATTCGCATCATCGGCGCCAAACGTGATTTGTTCCCACTTTTCGACCAGCTCACGCGGAACCAAGGCCTCTCGCTGTTCATCCGGCACCGCGCCGAGCCAGCGTTCGCGTGCTGCCTCGCGGGAAACGGTGCGGTAAGCGCCAAGCTCGCCGCCCGTGTCAATCGACACCGATCTGCTATCAATCCATTGTGGCGCGATCAGCCCAAGCTTGTGCACGTGTTCGGGAACACGTGCAGCATACGCGCCCGCCACCGTACCACCCCATGACATGCCGATGAGGTTCAACTGCGAGAGACCGTTTCGTTCGATGACATGAGATATCGCGCGGCTCAGGTCGCTGATCGCAGTCTCCGTGCTGACCGTCGGCGGACTGGCATCGGACGGCGCCATCATTTCCGGCGGTCGCGTCGAGCCGCCATAGCCTCTGACATCGACCGAATAGACGTCGTAACCACGCATCGCGAGGAAATCCATGAATGACCCCGTCTCGCCGTGGGCAACGTCAAACAGACTGTCACCGGCATAGGTCGCAGCGTGCATGAGCATCACCGTACGTTCACTACCAAACGCCTCGATATGGGTGCGCCGGCGGTTACGCAGGTATAGCTGGACACCAGCGGTATCGCTGTCGATGAACCACGACTGGCTGGCCAACGCTGGGTGAGAAAAGGTTGTTAGGGTTGCGTTCTGATTCATGATCTTGCTCCGGATTCTTCGTACTGCCAGGCGTAGCCGTCCCCGCGTCGGGTGATGCGGCCGGCGGAAGGTGCCGCGAAGTGCGTGCTGAAGTACAGAGCGTCATGTTCGGCCGCATGATTCAGCGCCCAATAGCGGGAGGCGCGCGCCGGCTCGACAAATTCACAGAACACGGAGTTCCAGTCCGGGCAGTACACTTGGACCGGGGTATGCAGCACATCCCCACCGAACAAAGCGCACTCGCCGTTCGACAACAGACTGATCGACGCATGCGCGTAGCTGTGCCCCGGCGAGCTGTGGAAGGCTAGGCCGTCGACCACTTCGCGGCCGTCGGGCTCGATCGTCTTCGCCAGCCCGGCGTCGATAATCGGCTGTACGCTATCTTCGAAACTGCCGTAGCTTGGCGGCTGAACATTCGCCGGATTGGAATAGAATCGGTATTCCTCGGTTGGAAATACGTATTGCGCATTGGCAAACGTGGGTACCCAGGCGCCGTTCTGCCAACGGGTATTCCAGCCCACGTGGTCGACGTGCAGGTGGGTGAGCAACACATAATCCACGTCCTCTGGCTGGACCCCGGCTCTGGCCAGGTTGTCGAGAAACGGCGTATCCAGCCGGTCGAATATCGGATTGTCGGGACGCCGCTTGTCGTTTCCGGCCCCGGTATCGATCAGGATGGTGTGGTGCGGCGTCTGCACCAGCCAGCAATGCACACTCTGATTGAAATGTGCACGATCGGCGGTCAGGTCATGGGACGTCAGCGCGCCCAGGTATGGCTTAACTGCCGAATATTGCCAGTCAGGATAGAGTCGAGTGGCGGGGTTGTTCTCCAAGGGTTGGTCGACAATACGTGTAATCCGCGTATTGCCCACTTGATAAACTTCTGCTTCAAAAATCGGGTCGGATGAACTCATAGTCATAACCGCTGCAGTTTCGAATGGTGCAGCGCAGAATGCACCCAGCATTGCTACCGACCAACCACCGCCGCGCTAAAACAGTTGTCGCGCAAATGCAACAATCAGTTGGATACGCGCAGAGAGGAAAGCCCAGTGGATAAATTCGCTGCCATGCGCGCCTTTATCGGTGTGGTCGATGCCGGTAACTTTAGCCGGGCCGCCGAACAACTCGACCTGCCCCGGCCAACAGTGACGCGCCTCGTCCAAGAGCTCGAAAAAGAGTTACAGATCCAGCTTCTGCACCGGACCACCCGGCGCATGACCGTCACCGAGGAGGGGCGTCGGTATTACTTGGGCGCCCAGCAACTCGTCGCCGACGCCGACGCTTTGGAGTCCGATGTGGCGGGTGCGCGAAGCCGGCCGCGTGGCACGATCCACGTCGACGTGCCAGGCACGCTCGCGTCATCTATCATCATCCCCGCCCTGCCCGATTTCTTTGCCCAATATCCCGATATCGCTATCGATCTGAAAATTGACAACCGCTCGTCCGACCTGATCGAGCGCGGCATCGATTGCGTCATCCGGATCGGCTCGATAATCGACGACCGCCTGATCGCCCGGCCGCTGGCCGAACTGGCCTTTTTGACTCTGGCCAGCCCGGCGTATCTCGCCACTCGTGGCAGGCCTGAGCATCCGGAGGAACTCGCTGGCCAGCACACGCGCATCCAGGTCGTGTCCCCTCGAACCGGCCAAGCCTTTCGAACTACCTTGACCCGTGGTGGCGAAAGCGTTTCCCCTTGCACTGACCATCATTTGACAGTCGATGACGCGCGGGCCGCACTCGCCGCATGTCGCGAGGGTTTGGGTATTACCACTACCTACGCACTGCTCGCCGCGCCCTACTTGGCGTCCGGCGAGCTCGAGATGATCCTGGATGATTGGGATTGTGGCCGCACGCCGGTACAGGTCGCTTATCCGTCCACGCGAATCCCGGCCCAGCGAGTGCGAGTATTCGTAGACTGGGTCCAGGATCTCTTCAAATCCCGCAGGTAGAGGCTCTGGACCATCGCAAACAATGTCAGCGGTATCTATATCGCATCCAAGGCCGGAATCGAAGTGCTTGCGCGCGTGCTGCCCGATGAGTCGCGCAGCCGACAGGGAGAGGTCACCGGCCCCCATGCTTTCCTGGTGGGCAGGCATTGGGGCTGGATCAACACGCAGGTTATCCGCGCCAACGGCGGTTTTGCTTAAGGACATATTGATGAGCGCCAAGAGCCGTCGCGAAGCAGCCGTCATCCTGACCAGTGGCCCCGGCATCCTAGACCACTCACTGATTCTGGATCGCCCTGGGTAACGACCATCCACTGCTCGTCTCGGCCCACGCGTGGGCCGCCGCCAACAGAATGGCTTCATGACCCGAACGTGCCAGGAGCTCGAGTCCGACGGGCAAGCCTTGACTGTCCAATCCACTCGGCAGGCAGATGGCAGGCATACCGGTCACTGGCGCCAACATCGCATTGCTGCCGCCTTGGATTCCGCCAAGTTCGGCAGGCGGATGCCGCAGCGTTGGGTAACACAGCAGATCCAGCCCTTGGTCTGCCATTGCGCTTTCGATCTGCTCGCGCAGCGCATCCTGGCGCGCACGCGCCTGCTGATACTCCGGGCTGTCGGGACCTGCATGATAGGCACGGTCATGTAGCACCGTCGTCATCTGTTCGTGGTGCAGCCCTTGCTCGACGATGGTCTTTAGCGAATCGACAGGGCTATCGGGCCGTGCCGCCAGGTCCTCGGTCAACGCGGAGGCAAATTCATAGGCAATGACGTTCGCACTGTCGACGATGTCTCTCAGGTCATGGAACTCGATCGGTGAGCAACGCACGCCAAGCGTCTCGAATCGCGCCAAAGCTCGGTACGCGATGGCTGCAATGTCGCGGCTGGCGGCTTGCTCATCGCCAAACCAGGCGTCCAGCACACCGATCGAGAAATCGGTCCCCACTTTGGATATGGGGTAGGGCTGACCTGACAGCGCAGCAAAAGCACGCTCCAGGTCGGGGGCATAACGGGTGATCGGCCCTGGCATGTCCTGTGTCGGGGATAGCGGTAAAATGCCGCCCAGCGGCAATGCGCTGCGCGAGGCACGCAATCCGTAAAGGTGGTTGAAAGCCGCCGGAATACGAACGGAGCCAGCCGTATCGCTGCCGATCGCCAGCGGCACATAGCCTGCGGCCACGGCCACCGCTGCCCCGCTGCTCGAGCCGCCGGGCGACCGATTCAACGCATGGGGGTTACGAGCAAACCCCGTCAGCGAAGAGGCGCCTGTAATGCCAGCGGCTAGTTCATGCATCGCGGCCTTGCCAACGATCACGGCACCCGCGTGCCGCAGACGTCGCACGACCGCGGCATCTTGCTGGGCGATCAGACCGATCAGCGCGTACGATCCGGCGGTTGTCGGCCACCCGGCCACGTCCATGTTGTCCTTGACGAGTATTGGAATACCTTCCAACAGGCCCGATGAGTAGCCCATACGGCGACGTTCATCGCTAGCGGCTGCGGCGGCGCGCGCCTCGTCTGCGAAGACATAGGTAACGGCGCGAAGCGTCGGTCCTTGCTTATCGAGCGTCTCGATGCGAGCGAGGGCCGCCTCGACCAAGTCGATGGCTCGCCAGCGCTGAGCATCGAGCCCGGCAAGCAGCGTATCGATCGAGGCGGTGGCAAAATTTTCGATTGGCATTCGAAACCTTCCCCTCTAGATACACAAAGCGCCAGTCGTAGTGCGTCGGGTCGACTGACGGCCGTGTGATGCGACCGACCGAACTCTCGGCAAAATGTGAGCTGAAGTACAACGCATCATGTTCTGCACACCAGTCGAGCGCCCACGCCCTGGAGGTGCCAGCACGAGGCTTGTCTTCACAGAACGTGGAGTTCCAATGGGGATAACGCGTCTGAACCGGATGGTGCATGACGTCACCACCGAACAAGGCGTACTCACCCTGCGACATCAGAGCGATCGAGGCATGGTCCGGACTGTGCCCTGGAGATGGATAATAGGTCAGCAACTCGTCGAGCGCCGTTCCAGCCGATGGATCGATGGTCTCGGCAAGCCCTGCATCCAGTATGGGTTGAATACTGTCGCTCAGGATCGTGGCGTGTGCCGGGTCACGTTGCCAGCGATCGAGTTCGAATGCTGAAAAGATATAACGCGCATTAGGAAACATCGGCAGCCAACGACCGTCGTTCCAATAGGTGTTCCAGCCCACGTGATCGGTGTGCAGATGTGTCAGTAGCACAGTATCGACGGCATGCCGATCGACACCCGCCGCGGAAAGTCGCTCGGCATATTGAGTCTGTAAGTTATCAAACAACGGGTTGCCACCGCGGTCTCGATCGTTCCCCGTGGCTGTATCGATCACGATCAGACGCCGCGGCGTTCGCACGATCCAACTATGAATCGATACAGCGGCTGTATGCGGCACATCGGTGGCTGCTGCCAGTTCGTCCTGGTGATCTGGAAACAGCTGCGCAGCTGGAAATCGTGCGACCTGCTCGGTCACTCGAGTGACTTCCGCATCACCTACTCGATAATGATTAACCTCGGGCATAGCACCACCTACTCGATAATGGTTAAGTCTGAGCATACGAGGGAAAAAGCGTTCTCGTGGCGCCAGTATCGCGCTCGTCCCAAAACACGACCAATGCTTTTGGCTGTCCCAGTCGATGCCCAAGGAGCATCAACGCTTCGCTGAATAAGTCGGTATGTCGAACTCAACACGATAGCCTCCAGTTTCGACTCATCGAATGTCTGGACAAGTGCACCAGATACCTAAAACATACGACGATTCAAGCGAATACGACTAGACAGACAATATTGTCAGTCACGCATTTTAACGACGTCGATCAATGCTCGAGGCGCTGGGGACACATGGCGATCGAGTCGCCGTGAGCTAGGTCAGCCGGAACGTCAGGTTTCGGCAGAGAAGCATGGCAGCGCACCCATGAGGCTTAACAAGAGCGTCTGACCATATCAACTGCACGACTTGCCCTGGCCGCCTCAACCGATAGCGATCGACGATGCCAAGCGCTCAATACTGCACGTTGCCGCCGTCGAGTCTCCGGGCCTCGACAGAAGTGAACTGATCCCAATCATTGCTTGAGTGGCGCTATTGCCAGTGTTCATGCATCTTAGGCACAGATTGACATCCGATAAGGACTCTCTCCTATGGAGCTGCGCCATCTGCGCTATTTTGTGGCGGCTGCCGAGCGCGGCAGCGTTCATGAAGCGGCCGAACAGCTTCACATCAGCCAACCAGCGGTGTCGCGTCAGATCCATGACCTTGAAGATGATCTGGGTGCGACGCTGTTCTTGCGCTCCACCAGAGGACTCGAGCTGACGCCAGTGGGCGAGATGTTCCTGAGTCGGGCAAAGAGGCTCCTCGAAGACGTCGAGGACGCCAAAGTGCACGCCGGTCGCATGGCTCAGGGGCTAAGCGGGCGGCTCTCACTGGGCTTCGTGGAAAACGCGACCTGGGGCGGTCTCCTACCGCAGATACTCATGCGTTTCAAACTGCATGCCCCCGACGTCGATCTCGAATTATTACCGCTAAACTCCAGCGATCAAATCGTCCAATTGGAAAGTGGACGTCTGGATGGTGGTTTCATCTATCCGTTTGGTGATATAGCACCATGCATGGAAACGCTAACGCTGGACACGCATGACGTGGTTGCCGCGCTTCCCAGCGCCTGGCTATCCGAAACAGCACCCCCTCGCAAACTGAAGGATCTGGCGAACAGGGATTTCATCACCTTCCCGCGCCCGGTCTACCCCGCCTATTTTGACCGTCTCCAAAGCGTCTGCCTGTCACTGGGAGTACCGTTGCACAGCACCCAGACCGCAGAGACTGAAACCGCCATCCTCTCGTTGGTTTCCTCAGGCATGGGAGCCGCCATCGTCAATTCGGCCAACCGGTTTCGTCCGCCATCACTGGTCGAGCTGGTCGAGCTAGAAGATCTCTCGATACCGCTCACACTAACTTTTATTCATGCGGCATCGAATCCAAACCCTGCACTACGCTCGTTTCTGGCAATTATCGAAGCGGAGTGCAGAGCCAGCTTGTGATGCCTTTTAGGCATCACGCTGAATACCTATAAGTATTATTTTTATCTTTCGCATCGGCCCATGGTAATGGCATCAGTTCCGTTGTACGGGTATGCCAATGTCTAACGCCGAGACCAATACGCCAACCCTAATCACGACCCAGATCGACTTCGATCGCGATGGCGTTCAGCATGGCTCGCTACAGGTGCCTTATTCCCGGGACCGATCTGCTTACGGCCATATCCCGATTCCAATTACCGTCATACGCAGAGGAGGGGGGCCACGTGTACTACTGACTGGCGGCAATCATGGCGATGAGTACGAGGGCCCGGTCGCTCTCATCAAGTTGGTGCAGCGTCTGAAAGATGAAAGTGTCCGCGGCACGCTGATCGTCATTCCTTCCCTCAATCTGCCAGCCGTTTTGAATGCATCGCGTACATCGCCCATCGACGGGGGCAACCTCAATCGTCTGTTTCCAGGGCGGCGGGATGGGAGCATCACCGAGATGATCGCCCATTACGTCGAGCACGAACTGTTTCCACGAGTGGACGGCGCCATCGACCTGCACGCTGGTGGTGCATCTTTCGACCACCTGCCTACGCTGTTGACATTTCCCCCGGCCGACGCCGGTACCAGTGGCGATTATCTGGCGCTGATCGAGGCCTTCTCGGCACCTCGTGCCATGGCGCTGGATATGCTGGGCGAGGATCGCACTTACTCAAGCGCCGCCGCACGTGCAGGCATCTGGTTCCTGGGTGGAGAGTTGGGGGGCGGATCGCGCTGCGATCCCGACTGCCTCGAGATCGTCGAGAGCGGTCTGGCCAGGGTGCTTCATCGCTTGGGCATGATCGCGGTTGCACCACCATCGGCTTCGAGAAAAACACAGTGGCTGGCAGTACAGGGACATAGTCACTACCTCTTCACACCCCGGCCGGGGATGTTCGAACCCTGCTTCCGTCTGGGGGAGACGGTCACCGAGGGCCAATTGGCCGGACGTCTTTATGACCCTTACGAGCCTTGGCAGCCACCGCGCGAGCTTTACGTTGAAAGCGACGGCATCGTGGTCTGTGCGCGCACCTTTGCCGGTGTCGATGCAGGCGACTGCCTGTGCGTACTGGCGGCGGAAGTCGACAAGTCGCTCATCGAATGAATTCACTGCTGTCACTCGGCCTATCGTCTTCTCGACACACCGAGTGACAGCGACAAACAACATCAATAAAAAAATAGGAGGTCTACTATGACCACCTTTTCACGACCAACCGATAAGCGGCGTCGTGTCGGACTCCCGCACATCTACATCATCTTGTTGCTCTGCATCGGCATGGCCGCCCTGGCGACACATTGGATCCCCGCCGGAGAGTACGCGCGCATCCCAGGGCCCGAGGGACGCCCCGTCATCGATCCAGGCAGCTTTCACGACGTGGCCGCTTCTCCTGCCAGTTTCATGGACTTGATGCTCGCCGTACCGAGCGGACTCGTTGGGTCGGCCCAGATAGTGTTCTTCGTTCTCATCGTTGGTGGTGCCTTTGCGGTACTACGACGGACGGGCCTGATCGAGTTGGGCGTTGAAAACTTAAGCCGGCGCTTCTCCGATCGCCGCCTACTGCTGATCCCAACATTGATGATTGTCTTCGCGTTACTGGCAACGTTCATCGGCGTCCCCGAGCTATCGATGGTTTACGTGCCTATTCTGTTGCCGTTATTGATCGCTCTCGGCTACGACTCGGTCGTTGCCGCCGCCGTGGCCCTGTGTGCCACCGGGCTGGGTTATTCGGTAGGCGTCTTCAATCCGCTAAACACTGGCCTCGCTCAACAATTGGCCGATTTGCCTCTCTATTCGGGCTACTCATTCCGCATTACTTTGCTGGCCGTGCTACTGACAATCTCGATCGGTTATATCATGCGCTACGCCCATTGTTTGGCGCGCAACCCCGCAAGAGGATTGATGGCACATGACGCAACCGAGCGCGACAAGCGAGAGCGATATCAGGCGATTGCAGGTCATTCTAGCTCTCGTCTCTCCAAGCGTCAGTGGCTGGCAGCACTGCTCGCCCTGGGATGCCTTGGACTCCTGATCTTTGGGGTGACCCGCCTAGGCTGGTACATGACTGAAATCTCGGGCCTGTTCATACTGATGACGCTACTCATCGGCGCTGCTGCGGGGTTGGCGGGAGAGGTCATCTGTGAGTCGTTCACCGACGGCTGTCGAGAAGTGATGATGGGCGCGTTGGTCGTCGGTATCGCACGTGGTGTGGCGGTCGTTCTGGAAAATGGCCACGTGCTGGATACGATGGTATTTGTCATGGGGCAACTGGTCAGCGAGTTACCACCAGTCTTTTCTGCCATCGGTATGTACGCCGCGCAACTCGGTATCAACTTCTTCATTCCTTCCGGTAGTGGCCAGGCACTCGTCACCATGCCAATCATGGCGCCACTGGCAGATATCGTTGGTGTCACCCGACAGACAGCGGTACTTGCCTTCCAGCTTGGCGACGGCATGAGCAACATTGTCTATCCCACCGCCGGCTATTTCATGGCGACACTGGGCATCGCCGGTGTGCCATGGTCGAAATGGGTGCGGTTTTTCCTGCCACTATTCTTGCTCTGGATCGTCACCGCCACGGCATTTCTAATTCTGGCGCAGATCTTGCAATGGCAGGGGTGACCTATAACAAATATATCTATCGATTCTAACCCGGTAAATGTCATTTGCGCCTAGCTTCCGTTCCAGCCAGGCACGTCAGTATTACTCCTGTCGAACAGGAACAGTGCCATTCGGCCATTTCCCGGCACAGGTCAATCGCGACCCACTTTTAGTAGGTCTACCTACAACGCACTGCAAGGCGAAACACCATGACGATCGAGAAAGTACTGTACCGAGCCCACGCACAAGCTACCGGCGGCCGTGACGGCCGTGCCGTCTCCTCCGACAATCAACTCGACGTGCGTCTTACAACGCCGCGTGAACTCGGCGGCGCTGGCGGCGAGGGTACCAATCCCGAACAGTTGTTTGCAGCAGGGTACTCCGCCTGCTTCCTCGGCGCGCTCAAGTTTGTCGCTGGCCAGGAGAAGGTCAAGCTACCGAGCGAGACGCGCGTCGAGGGTAGCGTCGGGATCGGCCAGGTTCCGACCGGCTTTGCTATTGAAGTTACGCTGAGCATGTTCTTGCCCGGCTTGGACCAAGAGCAAGCCCAGGCACTGGTTGATCAGGCCCATATCGTCTGCCCCTACTCCAACGCTACCCGCGGCAATATCGACGTATCCCTGGAAGTCCATGTCTGAGCTGAGCCCGAACGGAGGCTGGCCGCGCCGTATGAAGCGTTGGCGGCCACCTCCTAACCCTGAGAAAGAGGAATTGCGCAATGAAAATGACCAGTAAACTTCTCGCCGGTATTGCACCCGCCATCGTCACTAGCGGCGCCTTTGCGGCTGATGCCCCCTACGTCGAAGGCAACGTTCAGGCCTTCCTTGACCAGCTTGCTGCCGGCGGCGGCACGCCGATCGAGCAACTTTCGCCCAAGGACGCCCGTGGGGTGCTGAGCGGCGCCCAGTCCTCGGTCGAGGTCGACCTCTCCGGCATCACGGTCGAAGCGAAGACGATCACGATCGACGGTGAGCAGATTGACCTCAGGATCGTGCGTCCCGAGGGCATCGTGGACCAACTGCCCGCGTTCATGTTCTTCCATGGCGGCGGTTGGGTGCTAGGTGATTTCCCCACCCACGAGCGGCTGATTCGTGACCTGGTTGTCAATTCTGGCGCGGTAGCAGTCTACGTCGACTACACGCGCTCACCGGAAGCCCAATATCCGGTGGCCATTAACCAAGCCTACCGTGCCACCCGCTGGGTAGCCGAGCATGGCGATGAAATCAACGTCGACGGATCGCGGCTGGCAGTAGCCGGCAATAGTGTCGGCGGAAACATGGCAACGGTTGTCAGCCTGATGGCGAAAGAGAACGGCACCCCGCAGCTAAGGTACCAGGCGCTGCTGTGGCCGGTGACGGACGCCAGTTTTGATACCGATTCCTATAACCAATTCGACCAGGGCTACTTCCTGACCAAGCCGATGATGGAGTGGTTCTGGGATAATTACACCACCGACCCTGAGGAACGTGACAACATCCATGCGTCACCGCTACGTGCCAGCCTGGATCAGCTCAAGGGCCTGCCGCCCGCGTTGGTTCAGACCGCAAGCAATGACGTACTGCGCGATGAAGGAGAGACCTATGCCGCCAAGCTCGATGCCGCTGGCGTGCCGGTCACTGCGGTACGCTACGAAGGTATGATCCACGATTACGGCCTGCTGAATCCGTTAAGCGACGTGCCCGAAGTACAGGCTGCGATGCGTCAGGCTGGTGAAGAACTGAAAGTACATCTTAAGTAAACGCCATCCCTATGCACGATAAGGCAGCATAGATCAAGTGCCGTAAAATTTCCCCGCCCCTTGATTACACATAGATGTCAGGTGCCGCATGGTGGGTACATTTTTTCTAGGATAGTTTGGCTCACTTTACCTGCTATTCTTCTATTTCTGCCCACCATTCCCTAGCACTACTTAGCTTGAACCAAACCTCTGGGTGCCGGACCAGCCCAGAAGACAATTCGGAAATATTAAAAATTTTTGAGGATCGAAGATGAACTCAGACAACTACAACCTCTCTCGACGCAGCCTGCTCAAGTTGACAGGCGCAGCAGCGACGTTAGTTGCCAGCCCAATACCTGTCACACTGGCTGCCAATAACTCGCCGGCAAAACTTTTTTTCACCGAGACGGGCACTGGTGAAAATCTTATGCTATTGCATGGTTGGACATGCGATTCCAATGACTGGAGTTGGCAATTACCACTTTTTGAGAGTAAGTATCGCGTTGTTGCGGTGGATTTGCGCGGACATGGCTGGTCCGAGGTCATGCCCTCGGGTGCTTACCTACCAGAGGATTATGTGCGTGACATCGAGTCGTTGATTACGACTCACTATCCTGGTCAGAAATTTACTCTCATGGGGCACTCGATGGGGGGCCAGGTTGCGGCTCGTCTTGCTGCCAAACGACCGGATCTAGTCAAGGCCGTCGTGTCCGTTGATGGGTCACTTGGCTTTTCGGAACAGGTAGGGAAAGCTTTTGCGAAGGTAACGCAGGCCCTGCAAGCGAAAGAACCTGATGCTGTAACTTCAGCCTTGTTCGAGAAAGTCTACGACAAGGCGACCGACCCAGCCTTTAAGAGCTGGCATGCAAGGCGAGTCAAAGGAATGTCGGAAATTGCCGTTCGCGAATCGTTCGGCCCCTTGTTCATGGGATCGGATCAAGTAGGGGTTGGTGAATCCAGCGCGACGTTCTGCAAACAATTGAATATGCCCTTTTATCATCTGTGTCGCGATCAAGCACAGGCAGATCGAATGCGCCCATGGTTCTCAAACGATAAATCGAAAGTCGATGTCTGGAACGATACGGGGCACTGGATCATGCAGGATCGACCGGATGATCTCAATGCAGCGGTAACGTCCTGGATCGATACTGTCTAGCCTATGAGACCGTATCGCCGGCAATGGCGAGGCGATAGGGCCGCCCTCTTTAAAGTTTCTCCATGGCGAGTCGCGTTACCCAATATAAACTTCGTGATTTAACGAATTTTTTGAGGAGTTCATCATGGTCGCTTCCGCTGTAGAACCACTTTTTCGGCCATTCCAACTTAAATCACTGTCGCTTCCCAACCGCATCGTCATGGCGCCCATGACTCGAAACTTTGCGCCACGAGGTGTGCCAGATGACGACGTGGTCGCCTACTATCGCCGCAGAGCCCAACATGGCGTCGGCCTGATTCTATCGGAGGGCACCGTGATCGACCGGCCATCCGCCCGTAACGAGCCCTGCATTCCCTTCTTCCATGGCGAGGCTGCGCTGGCTGGATGGCAGCGAGTTATCGATAGCGTTCAAGCCGCCGGCGGCCGCATGGGCCCTCAGCTCTGGCACGTCGGGGCGGCAGCCAGTTCCAAGTCCAACTGGACGCCTGAAGTACCTGTGGAAAGTCCTTCTGGCTTAGCCGGACCCGACCAATCGTACGGCCGGGCAATGACCGAAGAGGATATAGCCGACACCATCGATGCCTTCGGTCGGTCGGCGGCCGATGCAAAACGGCTGGGATTCGATACCGTCGAGCTCCATGGCGCCCACGGGTACCTGCTGGATCAGTTCTTTTGGGGTGCCACCAATCTTCGTAGCGATGGTTACGGCGGATCGGATCTGCAAACACGTTCGCGCTTTGTCGCCGAAGTCGTGGCGAAGGTGCGTGCTGCTGTTGGTGAAGACATGCCAATCATCCTGCGGCTCAGTCAGTGGAAACAGCTGGATTTCTCCGTCCGGTTGGTCAACTCGCCCGATGAGATGCACGACTGGTTGATGCCTCTAGTCGAGGCCGGTGCGGATATCCTGCATTGCTCACAGCGGCGTTTTTGGGAGGCGGAATTCCCTGAGGTGGATGGCGAGGAAGGTCTGAACTTTGCGGGCTGGGCCAAGAAGCTGACAGGGGCAGCGACTATCAGCGTGGGTTCGGTCGGCTTGTCCGGCGATTTCGCGGGCGCTTTTGCTGGCGAGAGTTCGAGTCCAGCCTCTCTCGACAATCTTGTGCGACGGCTCGATCGAGACGAATTCGATCTTATCGCGGTCGGGCGTGCCTTGCTCAACGACCCTGAGTGGGTGGCCAAGATTCGCGAAGGTGACGAAGGCGCTTTGCTGGATTTCGAAAAGGGAGCATTAGATCGGCTCTATTGAGCCTGGTTGGATAGGGATATCCATTGTCCAGAACCTCGCTTCGAGCTTCGAGCTTCATCTGAGTCGATGCGGTGAGTGGGCGGTGGCAGGCAGCGCTGCCATCACCGGTATAGGCCGCTACGGGATGCTGACTCGCACCACTGAGTCAGCACGCATCTCGTCTCCTGTAGTGGAGGCTTCGTAAATCTGCTTCTCTTGTCCGACAGACCATTCGAGCAGTACAGCCAGCGGGTACTCAAGACTGCGATCGGAAGCACTCAAGCGATATTCCACTCGAGGTGGGGTGCCGGCATAAAACCTACGTTCTGTCAATGCATGGTGCCCAAGTGCGCGCAGCTTCTTTACCAGCATCTTGGGCACCAGTAGTAGCCAGACCACTGCGGCGGGATTTATGCAGCGTTTACTTGGATACGACCCCTTATCGAACAGGCTAGTCAACAAAAAAGGTGGTCAATTGCTCGATCACTACGTCGGGCTCCTCTTCCGGCACGTAATGTCCACAAGCATCGATCGTTCCACCACTCACGTTGTCGGCAACGCTTTTAAGGGTATCCAACAGCACGTTACCGACACCTCCGCTGGCGCCCCACGCCAATACCGGGATGCTCAGTTGTCGCGCCCCACGCTCCCGGTTCTGAGCTATGCCGCCTTCGTTGAACAGCGCCCGGTAATAGTCAAAGCCGGCCCGAGCGGCACCAGGTGCACTGAACACTCGCGTGTATTCATCCAGATCGGCAGGTGTGATCGCTGACCGGTTGAGCATTTTCGACGTGAACAACCAGTCCAGATAGACCTTCTCGCGCCCCTGAACCAGCAACTCGGGGATATCTGTGAGCCGATTGAACCCGAAGTGCCAGGTCCGGGTGTTGACCTCTTCCGAGGGAGTGCCCCCGGGCCCCGCGGGTGTAATACCAGGCAAGGCGGCGTCATAAAGGGCTAGGCGCCCGATATCATCCGGCCAATCAGCCGCCCAAGCATAGCCGATCCACGCACCGACATCATGGCCTGCCACATCCAGCGGCCCGTCAGCCAGAAGTCCTAGATGCTCGACGAAGCCGTGAAGGTCTTTCGCCACGGTACCCAAGTCGTAACCATGGGCGGGTTTATCGGAGTCGCCCAGCCCCCGTGGATCAATAGCGATAACTCGCCGTCCTACTGCTACCAGTGCCGGCATGACGTAGCGCCATGCGTACCAGCTTTGTGGCCAGCCGGGGATCAGTAGCACAGGTTTACCGGAGCCACCCTCGACATAGTGCATGTTGACGCCTCCGACCTGGACATGACGGTGGCGGAAGTGCTGCCAGAACTCAGAGAGTTCGATATTACCGGACTCACTAATAGTGGAATCGGTGGAAGGAATAGTGCTCATGAAAGTCTCCTTTTGAGATGGAAAAATGCCCGTCAGATGGCGACGGCGGCCTTGATGCGACGCATCTTAAGAACGGCCATTGCAACGATGGAGAGCAGCATGACCAGAACCGAGAATGTGATACCTGCTGCACGCAGGCCTATGTATTCGATAGCAATGCCAAGACCCAGGACCGGCACGGCTACTGCGAGATAAACGACGACAAAAAGCAATGAGGTGATTTCGGCTCTCTTGCCTGCTGGGCTGGCAGTAGTGACGGCCACGATGCTGGCAGCGAAGATCGCTCCTTGCCCCAGACCGGTCGCGGTGGCACCGATGATCAGAAGCGTCACGGAATTACCGATTAGGGATATGGCCAGCAACCCGGCGCCCAGAATCAGCACGCCACAGGCCAGAGGCAACCGAGCCTCCTCGGCAAGCCGACGCTGCAGGAACTGCCCACCCAACGAGGCCATGAAGACGACGAAGATCAGGCTGCCCACTGCGGCCCGATTGGAGATACCGACGACCTTGCCAAGAATCGCCGGCTCCAGCGAGGTCAGCAGTCCTAGTAAAGAAAAACCAGCGAAACAGGCGATGGCCGACGGGAAAAACACTGCGCGTACGCTTGTCGGCAACCCTAGGCTCTGTGGACGCAGTCTAGGATGGGATGGCCGTGCGACCGTTTCAGGGCAATGGAAAAGAAACACGCCGGCTGCCACTAAAAGCATCAGGTAGATCAGATATACAAGATGCAAAGGCCCTGGCAGATATTGAGAAATCGTCCCGCTCAGGAGGGGACCAAGACCCAAGCCGCCCATGTTGGCTGCGGCGGCCAGCATCGCCGCAAATGTTTTCTGTCTGTCAGGCGCTAGTTCGATGACTGCGATCGTCGCTGTAGCCGTAAACAAACCAGCGGATAACCCCGACAGCGCACGACCGAGCAGCAAAACCCACAACGCTCCACCGAACAGAAACAACAGCGAACTGGCTGCCGCACAAGCCAGGGCAGCGTATAGTATCGGCCGGCGCCCAACCTGATCGGACCACGGTCCGGTGATGATGAGTGCACCCAGCACACCAAAGGCGTAGGTCGCAAAGATCACGGCCACCATCAACTCGCTTATGTTCAAATGGCGCTGATAGAGAGGGTAGAGAGGTGTTGGTAGCGTTGTGCCCGCCATACCAATGGCGAAGATCACCGCCATCACGATGAACCCATAGGTTTTGTAACGGGGTTGAAGATGGGAACGCTTGATATTTGGAACGTTGAACATGTCGAAGCGGCCATTAAAAGGGAATGATTGTTTCCTAATGAGGCAAAAAAATTAGCCGAGACTGCGCATGGCCTGTAGGACGATGCCTTCGATCTCGGCCGCGTTGGCCCCACGCTTGCCCAATACACGCATACCTTCCACCGTGCACAGCAGATAACGAGCAGACGTCTCGATATCGAGATGGTTCGGTAAGGACCCATCCTGGATGCCTAGCTCGATGAAGCCGACGAACAGTTGCTCGATCCGCGAGAGCGCCTGGCGGAAGCGATGTGCCAATTTAGTATCGAATGTGTCGATATCGGTCAGCCCTCCCAATACTAGGCAACCACGCCGGCCCTCGACGTCATGCGAGACATCCCCATAACAGCGCAATGTGGCCAACACTTTCTCGCGGCCAGTCCGTGCCGGCTCAAGATGGCGGGCGAGCTCTGCTTCGCGTGCTTGGATATAGCGGTCCAGTGCGGCAATGAAGATCGCTCGCTTGTCCTTGAAGGCCTTGTACAGACTGCCGGCGGTTAGTCCCATGGCAGCCCGCAGATCCGAAATGGACGTAGCGTTGTATCCGCGCTCACGGAATACGATCAACGCGGCATCCAGCGCCTTGTCCATATCGAACTCACGTGGCCGCCCTAAGGGTCGGCTTTTCGTTTTGATGGCTGATGTGCTCATGGGCAAACTATAGAGAATAATCGTTCCCCAAGTCAAGCGCGGTGTTAGTCGTAGTCGACTCTTCTCGCCTAGGGAACGGCGCGCTTCGTTACTTATGTGCGCCTCATGATGGCAGCAGAGACCGAAGGTGCAGCGCCAAATCAAGATTGTGCACCACGACAATGGGCTATTATACGAGGTGATATTTTCAACCTTCAAATTGAGCCGCGATGTAACGCACTGAGGCCGCGATAAGTGGCAAGCCCGCGCTAGATGCCCCCATGTCGTCACTCCTTCCCGCATCGACATCGTGCCGGGCAGTAGACGACGTTCTCCCCATCTCGCGCCCACCTCTTGCGCCAAGCAAAGGGGCGCTGGCATACCGCACAGATATTGATGGGTCGTTGAGGTTTGCGATGCGGCATCAAGGCGTCTCCCGAAGATAGCCGGATCAACATAGCTAACATGCACCCTCCTCCTAAGTCGTGCATGCTGATGGACTAGGAGACAACGACATCACGGTCGCCAGGACAGGCAGGGGGATTCATGAGCCATGAATCGGAACCGACGCTCAAGGCACTCTACGAACGAGCTCGACAGCAGGAGATCGCGGGGCGCTCGAAGATGAGCAAGGCGGAACTGGCGGCGGCGCTCGAGCGGCAGTCGTTCGAGGAGGCCGCCGCCCCGGTGGTGGCGACGCGTTTCGATACCTTCAAGCGCCTCGCCGAGGCAGTGGCGGCCGGCGAATTCGTGCTGCGCCCGCGCGCACTGACCGGGTTCGAGCGTCGTCGGCACGTGCGCCAGACGCTGCGCGAGGATCACCAGACACGCATCGCGGAAGGTTGCGATCAAGCCGGCGCCAAGTTCGACAAGCTCTCCGACTCACTGTTTTCGTTCTTTCGCGGCACGGCGCTGCTGTTCTACCGCGACATGGCCGGCGACGACGCCTGGATGCCCACCGTGCTCGCCCTCGGCGACGTTCACCCCGGCAACTTCGGCGTCATGCCCAACATGGACAACGTGCCGATCTTCTCGGTCAACGATTTCGACGAGGCCTACTACGCGCCCTTCACCTGGGATATCAAACGCGGCGCGGTCGGCTTCATGATCGCTTCCGAAACCGAGGGCGAGCTCAAGCCCAAGCATCGCCCCAAGGTCGTGCGCCGCTTCGTGCAGGGCTATCTCGAGACGATGGAGCGGCTGGCGCGCGAAGGCACCGAGCAGGATGAGGAGATGCGTCACGACAACGCCCCGAAACTCATCCGCCAGCTGTTCGAGGATGCCGATGAAGACCGCGCCGAGTGGCTCGCCGACGACTACCTGAACGAGACGCGCAGCGGCTTCCGTCCGACCAGGAAACTGGTGCCGATCTCGTCGCGCCGTGACGAATTCCAGGCGATCACCGACCGGCTGGTCGAGGAGAACGAGATCGAGGTGCCGGCACGTGCCAAGGGGCGAGACAAGCAGGGCATGCATGTGAAGGACGTGGCGATACGTCTCGGCCAGGGCACCGCCTCGCTGGGTCTCAACCGCTATTACGTGCTGATCGAAGGCCCCCGGCGCGACGGCACGGACGATCTGATCATCGAGTACAAGCAAGCCCGGCGCTCCGCCCTGTCCGGCCTGGTACCGCCCTCCGCCTACGAGATGGACTCCCTAGCCGAACGCGTCAGCCATGCCCAGGCCGTGCACCTGATACGCGGCGATCTTTTCTACGGCCACGTCACGTTCGAGGGGCACAGCTATCTATCCCGCGAGCGCGCGCCATTCCGCGACGACATCGACCTCGACGACCTCTCCAAGAGTGAATGGAAGGCGTACGCCCATATCTGCGGCGGCGTGCTCGCCACCGTGCACGCCCTCTCCGACGAATCCGGCAAGCTCGACTACGACATCGAGCCCGCTATCCTCAACGCCATCGGCCCACCGGCACTGTTCGTCGGGGACATGGTGGAATTCGCCACCGAGGCCGCCGACCGCCTGCGCCGCGACCACGCCATGTTCCGCGAGGACCACGCCCGGGACGCGTTCGAGCATCTGGACTGGGTGCACCGGTGAAAGGCCCTCCAGCCGCCAACGGAACGGGGTGCGCGTTGGATAATTCCATGCCGGTGACGATCAGCTCGCTCGTTGATCGCCCAGACTTCATCGATGCCTGCGCAGCCTGGACCTACGGTCAATGGGGCGTCGGCTCGACGCGCACACTCGAAAGCACGTTGCAGCGTTTCAGGCAGGCCGCCGGTGATCAGAACATCCCGCTCACTTTCGTGGCCCATATCGGTGATCGGCCGGTCGGCATGGCGAGCTTGTTCGATGACGATTGCGATCTTCGCCCTGAGCTCCGACCCTGGCTGGCCGCCGTTTTCGTTCATCCCGATCATCGCGGCAACGGCATTGCGGGTCTGTTGATCCAGACCGTGGAACACGCGGCACAGCGCCTAGGCGAAGGCGCGCTTTATCTGACGACCAAAGACAGCCAAAACCTCTACGCCAGATACGGGTGGCGGCACGCTGGCATCGTCCAGTATCCGCAATGCGATCTCTACCTCATGCACAAGGCATTGGGCTGAAACCGAGTCGATCTCCCTTCGTGCTGCCAGCTCTTGTAGACGAATTCGAGGCCGTAGTCATCCGGGCCGCAGACCTGGGCCGCGTTCACCATCGCTTGTCTGAGCCAGAAAGACACACGCCCCTCGCACCAAAGCCCTTGAGAACGGGATGGTGACCCGCAAGGCCCACCCGCTGGTACCGCCCACGGTGGAATATCGTCTGCCCGAATGGGCCAGGCCCTGTGAACGGCATCGGATGCCCTGCTGCAATGGGCGGAACAGAAAGCGGCGCTGCAACCACAACGGGAGGCGCCGAATGAGGAGACGGCTGACCAACGATCGTGAGCTAGTAAATATCCCGTGAGGACCACGCCCGAGTGCGTTCGAACGCCTGGACGGGGTGCATCGGTGATTCAAGCAGGGGCCGAGAGGCGACAACGTTTCTGATTCATCAGGATAATCGACCATGAAATCATCAACTGGTGGCTGCCTATGCGGCAAAATCCGAATCACTGCGCATGGCGAGCCTCTTCGGGTCGGCATCTGCCACTGCATGGACTGCCGCAAGCATCACGGCGCGCTCTTCTATGCCGCCGCCAATTACCTCGCGGAAGCAGTGACCATCGAAGGCGAGCCGCAGGAGTATCAGGGACGCTACTTTTGCTCCACCTGCGGCTCTTCGGTCTTCTCGATGAGCGATGGCGAGATCGAAGTCCACCTGGGCACGCTCGATGTACCCGATCGCTTCATGCCGACCTATGAGCTATGGACCATTCAGCGTGAACACTGGTTGCCGCCGTTTCCACTCGCGGAGCGTCACGAACGAGATCGCACGCTGCCCAGGGCTGACACCTAACCGAGCAGGACGACGACCGGACCACAACGGTCTCGAGCCATCACGAGCGGCTGCGCCGTGGCGCGATGTCGCGCGCCCGGCCAGTCAAGCATCACGGCGGTTTTCGGTTGCGACATCGCTCCGCAGCGACGTCTCGACCCAGTAATAGCTCGTCCCTGGTGGGGGTGAACTGGCTCGTCTCACCCCCGCCGGGATCAAGCGGCCGGCCCCGTGCTCTCTCGTATCACCAGTTCGAAGGGCATGAGGCGATGCTCATCCGCTGCGTCAACCCGGTCATCGATGATGTCGAGCAACAGGGCCACGGCCTCGCGACCGAAATCCTCGGCGGGCTGGGCGATGGTCGTCAGGGGAGGATCGCAGAAGGAAGCGAAGGCGATATCGTCGAATCCCGCCACCGAGATATCCTCTGGCACCCGAAGACCCGCCTCCTTGATGCGCCGCATGGCGCCCATGGCCATTTCGTCGTTCTCGCAGAAGATCGCCGTGGGGGGATCGGCTCGCGACAGCAGCTCACCCGCCGCCCGATGGCCCGAGGGCGGCGTGAAGTCGCCGGGACACCACAGGCTCTCGTCCGGCATCAGGCCGGCGGCCGCCAGGGCATCCTGGAAGCCCAGCAGACGATCCCGGGTCAAGGGGCTGTTGCGCGGTCCCTTGATCATGCCGATACGGCGCTGCCCCAGTGCCAGCAGATGCTCGGTCACCGCCCGGGCGGCGGCGCGGTTGTCCAGCTTGACGGTGGGACACGGCGCCTCGTCGAGCACTTCACAGGCGTTGACCATCGGCGGGCGCGCCTTGCCGCGCGATGTCGTGAAGGGATCATAGGCGCGCAGTTGGATGAGGCCATCGGCCTGGCGGGTCGACACCAGGCCGGCGTAGGCCCGTTCGGTACGTTCATCGCCGAGTGTGTTGCACAGCAGAATGCCGTACCCCCGCTGCTGCGCCGCTTCCTGGATGCCACCAATCACCCGGGCAAAGAAGGTATTGGCGATGATCGGCACCAGCACCACCAGATTGCGGGTCCGCTGCGACCGAAACTGCACCGCCGTGAGATTCGGGCGATAGCCGGCCTGCTCGACGGCGACCAGCACCTTGTCGCGCGTTGCCGGCGACACGATATCGGGCGTCTTCAAGGTGCGCGATACCGTCGCCACCGACACACCGGCCAGCTCGGCCACCTTGCGAATATTGGTCATGCCTGGCTGTGAACCTCCTCGTCTCGTCGACCATCTCGGCATCATGCCGCGGGCCAGTCTACTGCATCGGCACTCCGGGCTCATCGCCCCACCGGCGAAGGCCCTGCGACCTAGGTCGCATTGATACTCCGCCCTTGGATGACTAGCTTACCGTCAAATGTAACCGGTTACATCAAAGGATCAGACTGGTCGAGACGGCCCAGCCGAGCATCCTGTGGAGGACGAATGACGACAACGAGACGGCGCGTGCGAATGGGCATGATCGGGGGGGGCGAAGGCGCCTTCATCGGCCGGGTGCATCGCCTGGCTGCCGCCCTGGACGGCGAGCTGGAACTGGTCTGCGCCAACTTCAGCCGCGACCCCGGCAACAACGCCCGCAGCGGCGAGGCCTGCGGCCTGTCGGCACGGCGCCTCTACCCCGACTGGCAGTCGCTGATCGATGGCGAGCGCCAGCTCCCCGAGGATGAGCGCATGGATGTACTGGTCGTGGTCACCCCCAACCATCTGCACGTGCCCATCAGCCAGGCCGCGCTCGAGGCGGGTTTCCATGTCTTCTGCGAGAAGCCGGCGGCGACCACCCTGGCGGA
>NZ_CEXLVS010000008.1:0-6102 GCF_982684285.1 Salinicola sp.
CCATCGACGCGCTCGCCGTCGGCGTGGCCAAGAACCGCGGGCCGCAGATCACCGATCAGCTCAAGGCGATCAAGCGCAGCCTCGGTTCGCTGAGAGTCTCCAACAGCGTTTCCTGATTTTCTGCCCCCCTTCCATGTTCTGCGATGACCGCGGCCCGCGGTTCTTGGCCACGCCGACCACGCTGTCGAGCGCGGTTTTTTGGGCTTCCGAATACTGTATATATAGACAGTAATCGAGGTTGTGAGCGACACTGACGGTATCGATTCTTTACGTCCGGTCGTCGCCATGTCGCTTCGTCATGCTTGCCATCACTTCGGAATATCGGCTTCGCGATCCTACGGGAGAGCGTGGCGATGAGCGGTCTGGAGTCGCTGTTAGCCAGCCGCCAGGTCTGGCGTGCCCAGACCGGTGTCGATAGCGATCGTGGCGGGGCGATTGCCAGCGGCCACGCCGAACTCGATGCGCTCCTGCCGGGCGGTGGCTGGCCACCGGCCGCGATCAGCGAGCTGCTGTCGAGCGGCGCCGGCAACGGGGAGCTGGCCCTGCTGTGGCCGGTGCTCTCGCGCCTGACACGGCAAGGCCGGCCGATAGTGCTGGTCTCGCCGCCGGGGGCGCCGTACCCGGCGGCGTGGCGGCGGGCGGGAGTGGTGCTGGAGCAGTGTCACTGGCTCGACGTGCAGGGGCGCGAGGCGCTCTGGGCGACGGAGCAGTGCCTGCGCGCCGGCTGTTGTGGGGCGGTCGTGGCCTGGCTGGCGCAGGCCGATGGCCGTCTCATGCGCCGGTTGCAGGTGGCGGCGGCAAGCGGAGATACGCTGGCCTTCGTGCATCGGCCGCTGGCGAAAGTGGCCGAGGCATCGCCGGCGCCGCTGCGGCTGCGGCTGCACCGGCATGCCGAGCTGGAGGTCCTCAAGTGTCGCGGCGGCCTTGCGCCCTCGCGACGGATCGCCTTCGGCGGCGGGGCGTGACGCCATGCGCTGGGTCTGCCTGCTGTTTCCGCGTCTGGCGCTGGAGGGCGAATTACGCAGCCGCCCCGACCCCGAGGCCCCGTTCGCGCTGATCGACGGGCCGGTGCAGCGCCAGTGCATCCGCGCCGCCAATCGCGCCGCCCGGGAGCGGGGTGTCAGGCCCGGGCAGGCGCTGGGCTTCGCCGAAGCGCTGTGTAACGCGCCGCTTTTTAAGGCGCCCGACGCCGCGCCGCTTTCCAAGGCGCCCAACTCCGCGCCAGATAGGGGGTCTCGATCCGGTTCGAGTCAGCGGCTCGAGACGGCGCCGTTCGATGCCGAGTCCGTCGAGCGCTGGCGTCGGCGTCTGGCCGCCTGGGCCTACGGTTTCAGCGCCCAGGTCAGCCTTCACTACCCGCATGCGCTGGTGTTCGAGGTCGCCAGCAGTCTCGATCTGCTGGGCCCCTGGCCACGGCTGGAGGCGCGTCTGCGCGGGGAACTCGGCGAGCTCGGTTTTTCGCATCGACTGGTAATCGCCCCCAACCCGGCGGCAGCGCGGGTACTGGTCAACGTTCATGACGGGCTGGCGGTGGACGAGAACGGGCTGGAGTCGGCGTTGGCAACGCTGCGTCTCGATCGGGCGGGGTTGGCGGGCATCGATTCCGACCGTGACATCCTGCAGACCCTGAATCGCAGCGGTTTCCAGCGCCTGGGCGAGCTGTTCGCCCTGCCGCGCAGCGCCCTGGCCCGACGTTTCGGTGGCGGCCTGATGCGCCACCTGGGCGAACTGCGTGGAGAGTGGCCGCTGGCGCTGGATTACCACCGCCCGACGCCGCGGTTTTCCCGCACCTTCGAATTCGATCAGCCGGTGCATGCCATTGCCGGCCTGGCCTTTCCGCTAAAGCGCCTGTTGCAGGAACTGAGCGTGTTCCTGGTCGGCCAGGATGCCGGTGTCGAGCGGTTCCACCTGCAGTTCGGCCTGGAGGGGGGTAGCGTGCAGCAAGTCGGGATCGGGCTGCTGGCGGTACAGCGCGACCCTGACACGTTGCTCGAGCTGACCCGTGCCCACCTGGAGCGCGTGCGTCTCGAAGGCCCCGTGCTCTCGCTGACGCTCTTCGCGCCTCGGCTCTCCGACTATGCGCCGACACGACGGGAGTTGCTGGAGGGGCCGGCGCGCCAGGCCCAGGCCTGGGCGGCACTGCACCAGCGTCTGGTGGCCCGGCTGGGAGAATCGGCGCTCAGGCCGCTGGTCGAACATCGCGAGCATCGCCCGGAGATGGCGGTGCTGAACGGTGCCGGGCCACGGGCGCGCGATGCCAGCGCCGGCCCGTCGCGTCCCGGCTGGCTCGTCCCTGCGCCGCAGCGCTGCGACGGCGACGTAGTGCAACTGCTGGCAGGGCCGGAGCGCATCGAGAGCGGTTGGTGGGATGGTGGCGACATCCGGCGCGACTACTACCTGGCCCAGTGGGTCGATGGTCGCCACGCCTGGGTCTGGTGCGAGCCGGGGCGACAGGGTTGGTATCTGCACGGGTGGTTCGGATGAGCGATGGCTTTTCATCGCGGCCCGACGCTGCCGCTTCGGACGCCTGTAGGATCGACGCGGATTCGGGGGCCCGAGAGCCAATAGGCGCGGGTGCGGGCGCCTGTAAAATAGGCGCGGGTGCGGGCGCCTTTAAAGACCCCTACGCCGAGCTGCACTGCCTCTCCGCGTTCAGCTTCCAGCGCGGTGCCTCCACCGCGGATGAACTGTTCGAGCGCGCGGCCCGGCACGGCTATCGTGCCCTGGCGATCACCGACGAAGCCACGCTGGCCGGCATCGTGCGCGGCTGGCAGGCGGCGCGTGAGTACGGCATCGACCTGATCGTCGGCGCGGAGTTTCGTACCGAATGCGGCATCAAGCTGGTGCTGCTGGTGGAGAACCGGCGTGGCTACGAGGCGCTATGTGGCTTGATCACCCGCGTTCGCGGCCGCGCGCCCAAGGGCGAATATCGGCTGCTCGCAACGGATCTCGACGAACTCGATGGCGGTGACGGCCTGTTCGCGCTGTGGATCCCCGGTGCCGTGCCGGATCGCGAGGTGGGCGATCATAAGGTGGGCGAGCGGCTGGCCCGCCTCTTTCCCCACCGGCTGTGGCTGGCGGTGGAGCTGCACTACGGCTTCGAGCAGGGCTGCGACAACGCGGCGCGCCTGGCCCGACTGCAGGCTCTGGCCGCGTCGTTGGACATTCCGGCAGTGGCGACGGGGGACGTCCACATGCACGCGCGGGGCCGGCGGGCACTGCAGGACTGCCTGACCGCCATTCGCCATCACCACAGCGTGTTCGAGGCGGGCGATATCCTGTTTGCCAATGGCGAGCGCCATCTGCGCAGCCGCGACGCGCTGTCCGCGATCTATCCCGCCGGGCTGATGGCCGAGAGCGTGGCCTTGGCGGCGCGCTGCCGGTTCGATCTCGGCGAGCTTTGCTACACCTATCCTCACGAGGTGGTGCCTGACGGCAAGACGCCGGCCGAATGGCTGCGCGAGCTGACGGCTCAAGGCTGCCAACGACGATGGCCGGATGGCGCGCCGGAGAAGGTCGCCCGGCAGATCGACTACGAGCTCACGCTGATCGAGGAGCTAGGCTACGAGCACTATTTCCTCACCGTGCACGACATCGTCGACTTCGCGCGGCGGCAGCAGATTCTGTGCCAGGGGCGCGGCTCGGCGGCCAACTCGGCGGTCTGCTACGCGCTGGGGATCACCGAGATCGATCCGTCGCACACGGCGCTGCTGTTCGAGCGCTTCATCTCCCGCGAGCGCGACGAACCGCCGGATATCGATGTCGATTTCGAACACGAGCGCCGCGAAGAGGTGATCCAGTACGTTTTCCGCCGCTACGGGCGGCACCGGGCGGCGCTGACCGCCGTGGTCAGCCACTACCATGCCGCCGGGGCGATACGGGATATCGGCCGGGCGCTGGGTTTCGCACCGGAGCGGATCGATCGGCTGGCCCGCTGTGCCGGGCGCTGGACCGATCACATACCCGACGAGACGCGGCTGCGCGAGCAGGGCTTCGAGCCCGACGAGCCGGCGCTGCAACGGCTGCTGGTGCTGGCCGGCACGCTCATCGGCTTTCCGCGCCATCTCTCCCAGCATCCGGGGGGCTTCGTGATTTCGGATGCGCCGCTGCAGACGCTGGTGCCGGTGGAAAACGCCGCCATGCCGGAGCGCACCGTGATCCAGTGGGACAAGGACGATCTCGACCTGGTCGGTCTGCTCAAGGTCGACGTGCTGTCGCTGGGCATGCTGACGGTGCTGCGGCGAAGCCTGGACCTGCTGCGCCGGCATCGCGGACTCGACTACGAGCTGGCGACGATTCCCAAGGAGTGCGGCGAGACCTACGCCATGATCCAGCGCGCCGACACCATCGGCGTGTTCCAGATCGAATCCCGCGCGCAGATGGCGATGCTGCCGCGGCTCAGGCCGGCCAAGTTCTACGACCTGGTGATCGAAGTGGCGATCGTGCGCCCCGGGCCGATCCAGGGCGACATGGTCCACCCCTACCTCAGGCGGCGTAACGGCGAGGAGCCGATCACCTATCCGTCACAGGCATTCAAGGACGCCTTCGAACGCACCCTGGGCGTACCGCTGTTCCAGGAACAGGTGATGGCACTGGCGGTGGAAGCGGCGGGTTACAGCCCCGGCGAGGCCGATCAGCTGCGCCGGTCGATGGCGGCGTGGAAGCGCCACGGCGGGCTCGAGCCCCATCGCCAGCGGATCGTCGAGGGCATGCTCGAGCGCGGCTACGAGCTGAGCTTCGCCGAGCGCATCTTCGAGCAGATCAAGGGCTTCGGCAGCTACGGCTTTCCCGAATCCCACGCCGCCAGCTTCGCCCTGCTCACCTACGCCAGCTGCTGGTTCAAGTGTCACGAGCCGGCGATCTTCGCCTGCGCCCTGATCAACAGCTGGCCGATGGGCTTCTATTCGCCGGACCAGGTGCTGCAGGACGCCCGCCGCCACGGCGTCGAAGTGCGCCCGGTCGATATCCGAGTCAGCCAGTGGGAGAGCACGCTGGAGGTTGCCCCTACCAGCACCGGCAGGTTGGCGATCCGGCTCGGGCTGCACATGATCAAGGGTCTGGCCGGGAGCGACGGCCAACGGCTGCTGGCGGCGCGCGACACGCCCGGCTGCGATAGCGTCGAACGCCTGGCGGCGCGATCCGGGGTCAGGCGGGCGGTGCTCTCGCGGCTCGCCGACGCCGGCGCACTGGAAGGGTTGGCCGGAGATCGTCATCGGGCGCGCTGGGCCACGGCCGGGATCGAGGCTTCGCTGCCACTGTTCTTCCAAGATGGTGCCGAGGTCGATAGCGAAGAGGAGACGCTCGCGCTACCGGCCATCGAGGTCGGCGAAGCGATCAAGGCGGACTACGCCGCGCTCGGCACCACGCTGGGGCCGCATCCGATGTCGCTGCTGCGCCAGCGCTGCCGCTCGGAGGGTTCCCGCGGTCTGGGTGGCGTGGTGGATTCGAAACGCCTCGCCGAGCTACCGAGCAACATCGGCGTGGCGATCGCCGGGCTGGTGGTCGGGCGGCAGCGTCCCGGTTCCGCCAAGGGAGTGACTTTTCTCACCCTCGAGGACGAATTCGGCATGGTCAATGTCGTGGTCTGGCCGCGGCTGGCCGTGCGCTATCGCCGTATCCTGCTCGAATCCGGACTGCTGCGGGTGACCGGCAGGCTGGAGAGCCAGGAGGGCGTGCGTCATATCATCGCCAAACGTCTGGTCGACCTTACCGGCCTGCTTGAGGGGCTGAGTACACGCAGCCGGGATTTTCACTGATCCGAGCTACGAGCTACGAGCTACGAGCTACGAGCTACGAGCGAAAGGAAAGCGTAAAACGTCACGACCGGCTTCAGGCCGCCTTGGAGCGACAGTGAGTGTCAACCGAAACGGGGGCCGGCGAGTCGCGAGCCACTGGCCGAGCGGGGCTGAACTATGGTTAGGTGCTGAACTGGGATTGGGTAATGAACCAACCCGCCGCGCGACCTGTCTTCATCATGGCGTGGCTTCGAAGCAGTAGACGTGTCCTTTCAAACAACGCAAGAGGCGGCTGATTTATGGAGAGCATTGGCGTAGGGCCCTGGATTGCCATCGCGGTAGCCGTGGGCGCCGTTGGCGTATTGGT
>NZ_CEXLVS010000008.1:6112-36824 GCF_982684285.1 Salinicola sp.
GGCTACTGGCTGGGTACCAAGATGGGTGGCCACAACACCGAACCGATGCGCGAACTCAACCGCGAACACACCGCCTACAAGGAGGACGTGCGCGAGCATTTCGAGCAGGTCTCCGCGACCATGACCCGCATGGTGGAGGACTACCGCGAGATGTATCACCACGTCGCCAAGGGGGCCGAGAAGCTCGCCGACATGCATCACGAGACGGTGATCGAGCCGCCGCCCAAGCCCGAGGCAATCACCCAGGAGAGGCCGACCGACGGCGAGGAGCGCGATACCTCGACTGCCGACGAAAACCGCGAGACAGCGACAGCGGCGACCTCCACCGCTTCTCCCGCATCGGCTTCCCGGGCAACGGGTCCAGCAAAGACGTCCTCGGCCAGGGCGGCCACGGCGTCCGGCGCGGCGGCGAAATCCTCCGCGTCCTCCTCGGCGACCGGTGCCGCTGGCTCCGGGGCGGCGTCATCCGCGTCCGCGCGCCCGCAGGACGCGGCGATCCGCGCCGCCGCCGAGGATGCCGCCGCGGCGCAGAAGCGCTGACCTTACCCGCGCCAGTCAGCCGTCGCGGGCGTCATGTCAGGTGGAGCGGGCCGGCTATGTTAAGCTGGCGCGCTCTTCTCTATTTCCAGCAGCAGGCCCCGCACGGTTCCCAATGGATGATGTCTCGCCACTAATCGACTCCCTCAACGCCAATCAGCGCGAGGCCGTCGCTGCGCCGCCCGGCAACATGCTGGTGCTGGCCGGTGCCGGCTCGGGCAAGACCCGGGTGCTGGTGCACCGGATCGCCTGGCTGATGCAGGCCGAGGGCGTGTCTCCCTACGCCATTCTGGCGGTGACCTTCACCAACAAGGCTGCCCGCGAGATGCGGACGCGTCTCGAGGCGCTGCAGGGCGCGACGCTGCGCAACATGTGGGTCGGCACCTTCCACTCCATCGCCCACCGCCTGCTGCGAACCCACTGGCACGATGCCCGTCTGCCCCAGCATTTCCAGATCATCGACAGCGACGACCAGCTGCGGCTGGTCAAGCGCCTGCTGCGGGACCACAACGTCGACGACGAGCGCTATCCGCCCAAGCAGGTGCAGTATTTCATCGGTGGCTGCAAGGAGGAGGGGCTGCGTCCGCAGCAGGTGGCGACCCACGGCGACCCGTACATGGCCAAGATGGTCGAGCTCTACGAGCTCTACCAGTTGACCTGCGAGCGCGGCGGACTGGTCGACTTCGGCGAGCTGCTGCTGCGCAGCCTGGAGCTGCTGCGCGATACGCCGGCGCTGCTCAAGCATTATCGCGAACGCTTCGGCCACATTCTGGTCGACGAGTTCCAGGACACCAACACCCTGCAGTACGCCTGGCTCAAGCTGCTGGCCGGCGGTGAGGGGGATGCCGACCGCGCGGCCATGATCGTGGTCGGCGACGACGACCAGTCGATCTACGGCTGGCGCGGGGCCAAGGTCGAGAACATTCGCCGCTTCGAGAGCGAATTCGCCAATACCCGGACGGTCCGCCTGGAGCAGAACTATCGCTCCACCAGCGCCATCCTGGATGCCGCCAACGCGCTGATCAGTCACAACAGCGGGCGCATGGGGAAGGAGCTGTGGACCGACGGCGACACCGGCGACAAGATCTCGGTCTATGCCGGCTTCAACGATCTCGACGAGGCGCGCTTCATCGTCGATACCATCGGCGAGCAGGGCCGCAACGGCTTCGCGCGCCGCGAGATGGCGATTCTCTATCGCTCCAACGCCCAGTCCCGGGTGATCGAGGAGGCGCTGATCCGCAGCGGCGTGCCGTATCGCATCTACGGCGGCCAGCGCTTCTATGAACGCCTCGAGATCAAGAACGCGCTGGCCTATCTGCGGCTGCTGCTCAATCGCGAGGACGACGCTTCGCTGGAACGGGTGATCAACGTGCCGCCTCGCGGGATCGGCACGCGCACGGTGGAGATCCTGCGTCATCGCGCCCGCGACACCAACGTGTCGCTGTGGCAGGCGCTGCACGACAGCCTGAGCGACGGCACGCTCAAGGGGCGCGCCGGCAATGCGCTCAACGCCTTTGCCGAGCTGATCGAGCGCCTCGACAACGACACCGCCGGCATGGCGCTCTACGAGATCATCGATCACGTCATCCAGAGCTCCGGCCTGATCGAGCACCACCGCAGCGAGAAGGGCGAGAAGGGCCAGGCGCGGGTCGAGAACCTCGAGGAGCTGATCAACGCGGCGCGGGCGTTCTCGCAGAGTGCGCAGGCCAACCCGATCGACCTGCAGGAGGTCGGTGAAGGCGCCGCGGCGCTGGAGCCGTTCCTGGCCGAGGCGGCGCTCAATGCCGGCGATCACGAAGCCGACGAGTTCGAGGATTGCGTCCAGATGATGACGCTGCACTCGGCCAAGGGGCTGGAATTCCCGGTGGTGTTCGTGGCCGGTATCGAAGAGGGGCTGTTCCCGCACAAGATGTCGCTGGAAGAGCCGGGACGCCTCGAGGAGGAGCGCCGGCTCTGCTATGTCGGCATGACCCGCGCCATGCGCAAGCTCTATCTCACCTATGCCGAGATTCGTCGTCTGCATGGCCGCGAGACCATGGCGCGACCCTCGCGGTTTTTACGCGAAGTCCCCGAGGAGCTGCTCGAGGAAGTGCGCCTGCGCGGCCAGATATCGCGACCGGTGACCTCCCGGCCGGACGTGGGCCCGGCACGCCAGCAGGGCATCGAAGGCGGCGACGATCTGCCGTCGCTGTCGCTCGGCCAGCGCGTCAGTCATCCGCTGTTCGGCGAGGGCGTGATCCTCGATGCCGAGGGCGAAGGGGCGCGGGCCCGGGTGCATGTCAGTTTCGAGGGCGAGGGCGACAAGTGGCTGGTACTGGGGTTCGCCAAACTGACCCCGCTGTGAACCCGTCAGCGTCACGAAGTTGCAACAATTTCATGCGATGATCGCGGTCATAGGTGTCTCTACGCCTGTCACGTCCAGGCCATCGAAGACCGCGAAGACCGATCGTCGATGGCAGACTCAGCTGCCCAAGCCACCGTGTCAGATACGTCAACGCCCCAGACAAGCCGTCGGAGTCACGCATGGATATCACCAGCGATACCCACAGTCAGCACATCTCGCAGCAGTACAACCAGGATCTCGAGACCATCAAGACCCAGCTGATGGCCATGGGCGGACTGGTCGAGAAGCAGCTCCAGGAAGCCCTTGCGGCGCTGCTGGAGGGCGATAGCCAACTGGCCATCCGGGTGCGCGACAACGATACCAGCGTCAACGACATGCAGCTCAAGATCGATGAGGAGTGCGTGCGGATTCTGGCGCGTCGCCAGCCGGCCGCCTCCGATCTGCGCCTGGTCATTGCGGTCATCCGGGCCACCAACGATCTCGAACGGATGGGCGATGAAGCCAACAAGATCGCGCGCAATGCGCTCGATCTGATCGAATCGGGGCGCATCCCCCAGGGCAGCGTGGAGATCCGCCACATCAGTGAACACGTGCGCAGCATGCTGCGTGATTCGCTGACCGCCTTCGCGCGTTTCGATACCGAGCTGGCCTTGAAGGTGGTTCAGGAAGACGCCTCGGTGGACAGCGAGTACACCACCGCCATGCGGTCGCTGGCGACCTTCATGATGGAGGACTCCCGCTCCATCGGTGCCGTGCTGAGCGTGATGACGGTACTGCGCGCGCTGGAGCGGATCGGCGATCACGCCGACAACCTGGCCGAGCACGTCATCTACCTGGTGAAGGGGCGCGACATTCGCCATACCGCGGTGGAGGAGCTCGATAGGGAAGCCCTGGGACGAAGCGACAAGCGCTAGAGGCCCCGCCGCTCGCCGTCGGGTGATCGCGCTCGGTCAGGATTGACGCCGCGTCGCAAGGACTGTGTTAGCGTGTCGATCACGCAACACTTTGTCTGGTCGACGGATTCAGCATGATCTACTCCCTGCAAGCGATTATCCAAGGCACGCGCCTGGTGTTCGAACCCGGGCTGCGCCGCTTCGTGATCGGTCCGGTTCTGGTCAACCTGCTGCTGTATGGCGGCACGCTCTTCTATCTCTTCGAGAATTTCGGCGGCTGGCTCGACTACGGCATGCGCCAGATACCCGGCTGGCTGACCTGGCTGGAGTGGCTGATCTGGCCGCTGCTGGTCGTCGCCCTGGCGCTGATCGTCTTCTTCACCTTCACCCTGGTCTCCAACCTGATCGCGGCGCCGTTCTACGGTTTCCTGGCCGAAAAGGTGGAAACCCGGGTCACCGGGCGGCCGCCGAGCGACGAGCGCGGGCTGATGAAGGCCGGCGTCGATGCGCTGGGGCGGGAACTGGTCAAGCTGGGCTATATCCTGCCGCGCATGGCGGTGCTGTTCCTGCTCGGGTTCGTGCCGGGACTGAACCTGATCACGCCTTTTCTATGGGCGGCGTTCTCGGCCTGGATGATGGCCGTCCAGTATCTCGATTACCCGATGGACAACAATCAGGTCGGCTTCACCGACATGCTTGGCCGCCTGCGCGGGCGCTGGTGGCCGACGTTGACCTACGGCGCCTGCATGTCGGTGGCGACCTGGGTGCCGGTGCTCAACCTGATTCTGCTGCCCGGCGGCGTTGCCGGTGGCGTGATGCTGTGGGATCGCTACTACCGCTCCATGGTGCCGGCCACCCGTCGATAGCGCGCTGCAGGCGCACGCCGACGGAAGCCGGGATCGACAAGAAAAATGGCGGATGGGGTTGAAAGCCGCCGCAGGACACGCCATCTAGATTGGACGACAGGGAGATTTGCCGAAGCCGCGCAACCGGCCTCGCCAAGGCTTCGGAAAATCTTTTTGAAATCAAAGTGATATTTTATCGTGGCGACGCTGCGCGAAGATCGGGCTTGCTTGACACCGCGACGCGTTGCTCACTATTTTGATTCACCCGAGAGGCGCCCACGTCGGGCAATGCCTCCTCATGAAAGGGAGTTTTGATCATGGCTCATAGCTTACCGTCGCTACCCTACGCCTATGACGCGCTGGAACCCAAGATCGATGCGATGACGATGGAGATTCACCACACTCGTCACCATCAGACCTACATCAACAACCTCAATGCCGCGCTGGAAGGCACGGGGCTCGAGGACGTGCCGGTCGACAAGCTGATGGCCGATATCGACAGGGTGCCGCAGGACAAGCGCCAGGCTGTCATCAACAACGGTGGCGGCCATGCCAACCACTCCCTGTTCTGGACCGTGATGTCCAAGGATGGCGGTGGCGAGCCGACCGGCAAGGTGGGCGAAGCCATCCAGAGCGAGCTGGGCGGCTACGAGACCTTCAAGGAAGAGTTCAAGAAAGCGGCTACCGGTCGTTTCGGTAGTGGCTGGGCTTGGCTGGTGGTGACGCCGGAGAAGAAGCTCAAGGTCATCAACACCCTGAACCAGGACAGCCCGCTGATGGAAGGTCTGACGCCGATTCTGGGGCTGGACGTGTGGGAACACGCCTACTATCTGAAGTATCAGAACAAGCGTCCGGACTATATCGCAGCGTTCTTCGACGTCATCAACTGGGATGAAGTCAACCGCCGCTACGCCGAAGCCATCGCCTGATCGACAGGCCGATGGTACCGGCTTAAGCCGTCCCAAGATGCCTCCGCTCTCCGGGGGCATCTTGCGTTGATTCCCGCCTCGGCAAGGATTCCCCCCTCAGCGGCTTTTCTGGTACGCTGACCGCGCTGGCGTCCTGCCGGCTCAGTTCATCGACCCACCCTCGCGACGATTCGACACCATGACTGCACAACGCTGCGACGCCACGCTGACGCTTACCGATGTAAATGATTTTCGATTGCGCCTGATAGCGTTTCTGGATGAGTACGACGTGGCCTATCGCAGCGACGAGCGCCAGGTGGCGATCGACCTGCCGGGTGGGGAAGCGCGCTTCTCGGTGAGCCGGGTCGGTCTTCACCTCGAGGCCGAAGCCGACGCGAGGGACGGTCTGGAAACGCTGCGCGGGATCATTGAACACTACGTCGCGCTGTTCGCCGGCGACAACGCACTGCCGCTGCACTGGCATGGAGACGTGGTGGCGGCGCCGACCTTTGCCAACTTCCGCGAGATGCGGGTTGCCCGGATCGAGGAGCTGAGTCCCAGCATCCGCCGCCTGACGCTGACCGGCGAGAACCTGGCGCGCTTCGATCACCCGGAAGAGTGGCACGTGCGGCTGCATTTTCCGCCGCCCGGTATCGACCGTCCCCAGTGGCCGCGCCCCACGGCGGAAGGCGGTACCCAGTGGCCGCCGGAAGATCGACGGGCCGAGATTCGCTACTACACCATCCGCCGCCTGGACGTCGCCAGCGGCGAGGTGGATATCGATTTTCTGCTGCACGAAGCGCCGGGGCCGGGGGGCGATTTCGCCCGCCGGGCCAAGCCGGGGGACATCTGCGGCATGGCCGGCCCCTACGGGCGGGGCGTCGCCGAGGCGTCGCACTATCTGCTGGCCGGTGACGAGACCGCCATTCCCGCCATCGCGCGATTGCTGGAAACGCTGCCGGTGAGCGCGCAGGTCGAGGCGTGGCTGGAGGTCGAATCGCCGGTGGATGAACTGGAGCTGCCGGTCGCCGATCACTGCCGCATCAGCTGGCGTCACCGCTGTCGTGGTCACGCACCCAGCGAACAGCTTGCCTCGGCGGTGGTCGAGGCGATGCCCGACACCCGCGACGATCTGTTCGTCTGGTTCGCCGGCGAAGCCGACGTCAGCCAGCGCCTGAGAAAACGGCTCAAGCAGGAGTTCGGGCTGCAGAAGGGGCAGCATCTGGTTACGGGCTACTGGAAACGCTGAGCTTCGTCTGAAAAATGTCTGCGCTCGCCCATACGGCGTTAAAAATCGGCTGGAACGCCAGCCCGGTCAAAGTGCTCATTTACACCCACGTAAACTGGTGCGCCAGCCCGGTCCGTTTTCGCCAATTTTTGCCTTAGCTACGCGCCCCGGTCTGGCCATCGCTCGCCGTTTTTTCAGACGAAGCTCGGGCTCATTTAGCCCTATCGAGTACCAGCAGCGGGTCGATGCGGGTATCGAACCAGTTCATGCCCCAGTGCAGGTGGGGCCCGGTGGCGCGCCCGGTCGATCCCACCGCGCCGATCACCTCTCCCTGCTCGACGCGATCGCCGACCTTCACGTCGATCCGTGACAGATGCAGGAAGTTGGAGCTGATGCCGTAACCGTGATCGAGCAGCACCGTACCGCCGGTCAGGTAGAGATCGTCGGCAAAGGTGATCACGCCGCTGGCCGGCGCCTTGACCGGCGTACCCTCGGCGGCGGCGATGTCCATGCCCGAATGCGCCGATCCCGGCGTGCCGTTATAGATGCGCTGGTTGCCGAAACGCCCGCTGATGCGCCCTTCCACCGGCCAGATGAAGGTCTGGGCGAAACCCACCCGGTCGTCGTTGCGCGCACGCTCGGCGCTGACGGCGGCCTGCTCGCGCTGGATACGCCGGGCGATCTCCGGCGGCGGCGAGACGGTCCTGGGCGGCACGCCGTCGATGCGTTCGATCGGCCAGTCCCGAGGCGTGATCGCGACCGCGACGTTCTGCCGGCGGCCATCCGGGGTGGTGATCGACACCGTCTGACGACCGCTGGCATCGCGCCCGACGCCGAACACCACGGTGCCGTAACCGGTGACCCTGAGATCGTGCCCCGCCACCGAGACCTGGCTGCCGGGCGGCACCCGACCGATCACCATCGAGCCCTGCTGGACGCTGTCGGGGAAGGTGATCGGAACCGTATCGGCCCGAGTCTCGAGCGTGACGCCCGCCAGCAGCAGCAGCATGAAGACGGTGGCGCCGACTCGTCGGCACCACCAGAGAAAGGAAGGAATCATCGCCACCTGTCGGCACTCCGTATCGCGGGATGCCGCCACCATAACCCGATGTGCCGTGCGGTTCATCATGCGCCGCGATGGCCCCGGAAACTCTCCTAGAACGACTCCCAGTCGTCGCCATCGCTCGACGTCGACCGTGTCGCGGTCGCGGCACCCGGCGATGATGCCGCCGCCAATGCCGGCGTCGTGGTCGAGGGGGATGGCGAACGATAGCGCGACACCCTCTCGTCGTATTCGACGTCGGCGATCTTGAACCCGGCCAGTGCCCGTTCCAGCGTCGCCACCTGCGCATTGAGCGTGGCGGCGGCGGCCGAGGCCTGCTGCACCAGCGAGGCGTTCTGCTGGGTGACGTGATCCATCTGCACCACGGCCTCGTTGACCTGGTCGATACCGTTGGACTGTTCGCCGGACGCGATCGAGATCTCCTCGATCAGATCGGTCATGCGGGCGACCGAGTCCACGGCGCGACGAATGGTCCCGCCGGCCTGGCCGACGATCTCGGAGCCGGCATCGATCCTGCGATTCGAGGCGTCGATCAGCTCGCGGATCTCGCGGGAGGCATCGGCGCTGCGGCTGGCCAGCGTGCGGACTTCATTGGCGACGACTGCGAAGCCCCTGCCCTGCTCGCCGGCCCGGGCGGCTTCCACGGAGGCGTTGAGCGCCAGGATATTGGTCTGGAAGGCGATCGAGTCGATCACGCCGACGATCTCGGTGACCCGGCGCGAACTGTCGGTGATGCCCTGCATGGTCGAGACGACCTGATCCATCATCTCGCCGCCCTCTGCGGCGGTGTTGCGTGCCTCGCCGGCCAGGCCGCTCGCCTGGCGGGCGTTGTCGGCGTTCTGGCGCACGGTCTGGGTCAGTTCCTCCATGCTGGAGGCGGTCTCGCCGATGGACGCCGCCTGCTGCTCGGTTCGCGCCGCCAGATCCTGATTGCCGCTGTGAATCTGGCCCACGCCGACGGTGATGGTGGTCGAGGCGTGGCGAACGTTGGCCATCGATTCGGCCAGGTGAATCCGCATGCCCTCGATGGCCGCGAGCAGGCTGCGCCGGTCGCCGGATTTGACCTGCAGCGCGGTGGTGAGATCGCCCTCGGCCATGCCCTGGATCGCATCGCGCGCCTGGCGCGGATCGCCCCCCAGGTCGCCCAGCACGTTGCGGATGATCCAGCCCATGAGCAGCGTGATGATGATGCCGATGACACCGGCGATCAGGCTCATCTTCAACACGCCGGCCCAGAATGCGTGCTGGATGTCGCTGATATAGACGTTGGCGGCGAGGTACCAGTCCCACTCGGGGACGTAGCGCACGTAGTTGAGGCGCGATACGTCCTGGCCATCGGCATTGGTGGAGGTGTACTCCAGCGTGCCGTCGTCGGGGGAGTCCGCCAGCGCCTTGAGCTCGCGATAGAAGTAGACGCCGTTGTCGTCGCGGAAACCGCTCATGTCCGTGCCGATGTCGCGCTTGGGGTGATAGACCAGATGAATATCGCTGTCGAAGGCGTAGACATAGCTGCCGTCGAGATCCAGCGCCGACAGGTTCCTGCGGGCGAAGCCCTTGGCGGCGTCCTCGGAGAACTCGCCATCGTTGGCGCGCTGGACATAGCGCTCGACCAGCGTCTGGGCGCTGGCCACGAAGCTCTTGAGACTGCTGACGCGCTCGGCCATCAGCGTCTCGCGCTTTTCCAGGGCCATCCAGCCCACCAGGATCAGCATGCCCAGCCACATCAGGCCAACCGTGATCCAGAGTTTTCGTCGCATCGTCATCTTCAGGGGCGTCCTTTTCTTCGCGAGAAGCAATTCATATAAACAACTAGTGGCTATGAACCGACCTCGTTATCGGCCGGGGACGCCGAAGATTGAGCGGGTATCGAAGGAGAGCGCCGAAAAAGGAGGGGATTGGTCAGGCTGATGTCGACGTATCGGAGGAGGGGGAGGTCGGCAGTGCGGGCGCCACGCGCGCCGCCGGGAACACGCAGCGGAAGCGCGCGCCGAGCCCCGGACGACTGACGATTTCCAGGCTGGCGTCGTGACGCAGCAGCACATGCTTGACGATGGCCAGGCCCAGTCCCGTACCGCCGGTGGCGGCACTGCGACCCTTGTCGACGCGATAGAAGCGCTCGGTCAGCCGCGGGATATGGATGGGGTCGAAACCGTCGCCGTTGTCTTCCACTTCGATGGCGGCGCCGTCGTGCCAGGGCTTCCAGCGCAAGGTGATGGTACTGCCTTCCGGCGTGTAGCGAACGGCGTTGAAGACCAGGTTGGAGACGGCACTGCGTATCTCCTTGGTGTTCGCCAGCAGATGCCGCGACTCTTCGGCTTCTATCGACAACTGGTGGCGTTGCGCGCTCAACTCGCGGGCATCGGCGGCGATATCGTGGAGCAGGGCGGTCACGTCCAGGGTGTCGCGGTCGTCGTCGGGGCTGTCGATCTCGAGCCGCGACAGCAGCAGCAGATCCTCGACCAGGTTCTGCATGCGCGTGGTCTGGGCCTGCATCTGGCCGAACCCGCGCTGCCAGCGTTGGGGCAACTGGTCGGCATGATCCGAATAGGTTTCGAGATAGCCGGCCAGCACCGTCAGCGGCGTGCGCAGTTCATGGGAGACGTTGGCGACGAAGTCGCGGCGCATCATCTCCAGTTGGTGCAGTCGGGTCACGTCCCGCGCCATCAGCAGGCGTTCGTTGTCGCCGAACAGGGTGAGATTGAACTGCAGGGTGCGGTTGGCCTGGACCGGGGAGGGAATCAGCAGCGGTTCGCGATAGTCGCCCGTCTCGAAGTAGGCGATGAAACGAGGGTCGCGCAGGAAGTTGGTGATCGGCTGCCCGCGGTCGTGATCGGGCTGCAGGCCGAGCATGTCGCAGGCCGCGCTGTTCCACCACTCGAGATCGCCCTGGGGATCCAGCATCACCACGCTGTCGCGCATCGCCTCGCAGGAGTCCTGGATCCGCCGCAGGATGTCGCGCAGTCGCTGCTGCAGCTGGGTCTGCGCTTTCTGATAGTGATACAGGCGGTCGAACAGATCGCCCCAGACGCCGGTACCGGGTGGCGGCGCCTCGCGGGGGTTCTTCAGCAGCCAGACATAGAGCATGCGCACGTGGCGCAGATGCAGGAAGACATAGAGCCCCAGGCCGGCCGCCAGCCCCCAGCCCATTCCGGCGAGCAGGTCGCCGCCCAGTTCGCCGAGCAACAGCCCCATCGCGCCAAGCCCGAACAGCATGTAGCCGAGGCGCCACAGTTCGTTGATCCAGTAGCGCACGTCCTGACTTACTCCCTGATCGAAAAGCGGTAGCCGGTGCCGCGCACGGTCTGGACCAGATGCTGGTGCGCTTCGCCCAGGGATTTGCGCAGGCGCCGAATGTGGACGTCGACGGTACGCTCTTCCACGTACACGTTGCCGCCCCAGACCTGATCCAGCAACTGGCTACGGGTGTAGGCACGTTCCTGGTGGGTCATGAAGAACTGCAGCAGGCGATACTCGGTCGGGCCGATCTCCAGGGCGCCGCCGTTGGAGGTGACGCGGTGGCTGGAGGGATCGAGCCGCAGCCCCTCGACCTCGACCGCCTCCTCGATACCCGGCGGCGTGGCCCGGCGCAACACCGCCTTGAGACGCGCCACCAGCTCGCGCGGTGAAAACGGCTTGGTGATGTAATCGTCGGCGCCGGCTTCCAGCCCCTGGACCTTGTTGTCCTCTTCACCCTTGGCGGTGAGCAGGATGATCGGCATCTCGGCGGTGGCCTCCTCGCGCTTCAGGCGGCGCGCGAGTTCGATGCCGCTGGTGCCGGGCATCATCCAGTCGAGCAGAATCAGGTCGGGTTTCTGGTCCAGCGCCATGGCGTGGCCGGTCTGGGCGTTGTCGGCTTCCAGTACGCGATAATCGGCCATTTCCAGGGCGACGGCGATCATTTCGCGGATGGATGACTCGTCGTCAACGATGAGTACGGTCTTGGAGCTCATGCGCAATGCCTCGAGTGAGCCGCCGGTTAGCCTGGTTGCGTGGCGTCGATGACACCATCGGGCGTAGCTTCCGGCCGTGACAGAACGGTGACGATTACATCGTGAAAATATGACATCGATATGACAGTCGTGCCAATCGCATCATTCAGGTCGGTGGCCACAGGGCAAGCATCAGCCCCGCGAACAGCAGCAGCCCGGACCAGAAGTTGATGAGAAAGGCGCGAAAGCAGGCGTCGCGCTCGCGTTCCCGGATCAGCCACTGCTGATAGACGAAGGTGGCCGCCATCGCGGCCAGGCCCAGCCAGAAGAATCCGCCCAGTTGGGTCCGCATGCCGATCCAGGTCAGCAGGGCCAGGGTCAGCACCTGCAGCAGGCCGATGATCCGCTTGTCCCACTGGCCGAACAGCCGCGCGGTGGACTTGATCCCGATCTTGATGTCGTCGTCGCGGTCGACCATCGCGTACTGGGTATCGTAGGCCACGGTCCAGGCAACGTTGGCGAGCAGCAGCAGCCACGCTTCCAGCGGTACCTCGCGGCTCACCGCCATGAACGCCATCGGGATGCTCCACGAGAACGCCATGCCCAGCACCACCTGCGGCAGATGGGTATAGCGCTTCATGAACGGATAGATCGCCGCCAGCGCGACGCCGACGAAGGAGAGCAGCACGGTGGCCAGGTTGGTGAAGCAGACCAGCACGAATGCCAGCACCACCAGACCCGCGAACAGGATCCTGGCCTCCTGCTCGCTGATCCGTCCGGTCGCCAGCGGGCGCTCCCGGGTCCGCTTGACGTGGCCGTCCAGATGACGGTCGGCGTAGTCGTTGACGACGCAGCCGGCGGCGCGCATCAGGTAGACACCGATCACGAAGATGATCAGCGTGGCGCGATCCGGCAGCCCGTCGGCCGCCAGCCACAGCGCCCACAGCGTCGGCCACATCAAAAGCCAGGTGCCGATCGGCTTGTCGAGGCGCGTCAGGCGCAGAAAATCGGGCAGGCGGGCGAGGCCGCGGGGGGCTGGATTGCCGCTGGGAGTGGAAGGGGAACCGGCGCTGGGCATACGAATCTCCGAAACGGCAAGGCCTCTGAATCGGCAACGACTTTACTGCAACTGCGGCCTCGCTTCGAGGTGGGAACCGTGGTTCAGGTCGTGGATCGTCGTTCAGGGGGACGCAAGGCCCAGATCCTCCGCCATTTCATGCAGGAAGCACTCCTGCACCAGCAGCTGGAATCCTCCGTGGCGAAAGCGCGAACGACGCAGCCAGACGCCCTCGCCACCGGGCGAGAGCGGCGCGATCTCGATCGGATCGCGCTCGAGATCGGGCTGGGCGAAGAGCCAGCTGCCCAGCGAACGCTCTCCCAGCGTGCGCAGACGACGACAGCCGATACGATCCAGCGGGGCGATCGAACGCGCCGCCACCCACGGCCGCTCGCCGCTCATCAGCGTGACCTCGCGTATCCAGGCCACGGCGGTGGGAGGCAGGCCCAGGGCCTGGGCTTCGTCGCGGCGCGGTCGTTCGATGCCCTGGTGTACCAGCCTGACCCGAAAGGGGCGCTCTGAGGCCGCGATCAGCCGCGCGGTGAGCGAGTCGGTGGAAGCCACCCACTGCCACCAGGCGGCGGTCATGCGGGGGCGCCGCGTGGCTGCGGGGGCCCAGCGAATCCATCGCCAGGATCGTGCGGCGGGCGGAAGGGCATGGCAGTGACAGGCTGAGGGCACGCGAAACGACTCCATCAAGACGCACCGGGGAAGCGCCGTGGAAAAAGCCATGAACCACCGGGACGGCGCGGGTCGAAGGCGGCGTAGTGTAACATGAGGCCTCGAGACGACCGACCGAACGAGCCCTCAATGAGCCAATCCGATCACTCCACCGCGCCCCTGACGATCGTCGGCACCGGAATGGCCGGCGTGGGCCTGGCCCGAGCCATTCGGAGCCGCGATGGCGAGCGACCGATCACCCTGATCAGTGCCGACAGCGGCGACGAGTATACCAAGCCGCTGCTCTCCAGTGCCTTCGCCAAGCGCCAGACGGCGCAATCGCTGGTCATGCGCGATGCGGTGGGCCTGGCCGCGACGCTGCGGGCGCGGGTTCGCACCCATACCACCGTGGATGCCATCGACACCGCCCGTCGTCGGCTGAGGATCGGTGCCGAGCTCCTGCCCTACGGCCAACTGGTGCTGGCGACGGGTGCCGCGCCATGGCAGCCGTTCGAGGTGGCGTCCTCGCTGCGCGACCGGGTATTTCAGATCAACGATCTCGATGGCTACCGTCGCTTGCGCGGCGTGCTGGATCGTCACCCCGGCCGCCAGGCCCGCATCGCCATCATCGGCGCCGGCCGGGTGGGCTGCGAGTGCGCCAATGACCTGCATGCGGGGGGCCACCGGGGCGCCCTGATCGCGCCCGAGGCGACGCCGCTGCCCCGCCTGCTGCCGCCACCGTTGGGGCGGGCGCTGGGCGAGGCCTTCGCCGAAGCCGGCATCCGCGGCTATTTCGAACGTCAGGTCTCGGCGCTTCACGACGATGGCGAAGGCGTGACGCTGGTCCTGGACGACGGTGAAGCGCTGGCAGCGGACATGGTGCTGGTCGCGACGGGGCTGCGCCCACGCACGGCACTCGCCGAAGTGGCGGGGCTGGCGGTCTCGCCGGCCGGTATCCTGACCGACCGGCGGCTCGCGACCAGCGCGCCGAACGTCTTCGCGCTGGGTGACGTGGCCTGTGTCGATGGGCTCGACGCCCCGGTCGGCGGCTTGAGTGCCATGTACGTCCAGCCGCTGCAGGCCGCTGTCAAAGCGCTGGCGGCAACGCTCGCCGGCATACCCACCGAGGTGAGTTACGGCGCCTGGCCGGTGGTGGTCAAGACGCCGTTGCTGCCGGTTGTCGCACTACCGCCGCGCGACCCCCCCCACCGTTGGCGGATCGAAGGAGAGGCCAGCGATTTCAGCGCCTTGGCCGAGGACGAGTCAGGACGGTTGCTGGGCTTCGCGCTGACCGGGCGCTGCGTTCGTCGTAAAGTCGAACTGGCGCGAGCTGCCCCCCCGTTGCTAGGCTAGCCCCGGTGGCTACGGTTGTATAAGCCATGAATCGTCACCTGATGCTGGACAAACCGCGCCCCGGGCGGCTTATTATGCGTTCGGAGGGGATTCCCCTCATCGAGAACAACAACTCGTTTAAGATGCAAGGTGTGTCAGGTGACGCCATAGCCAAACTAGGAGGGCTCTATGCGTAAGCCAGAACTCGCTGCGGCGATTGCCGAGCGTGCGGATCTTTCGAAGGACAAGGCCAGTCAGGTGTTGAACGTCATTCTCGACGAAATCACCGGTACGGTTTCCAAAGGCAACGATGTCACTTTGATCGGTTTCGGTTCATTTACGGTTCGCGAGCGCGCCGCACGGACGGGTAAGAACCCGCAGACTGGCAAGCCGTTGAACATCCCGGCCAGCAAGACCGTGGCCTTCAAGCCCGGCAAGGCTCTCAAGGACGCCGTCAGTAAGTAAGTCGCAAGTTCGGGTCTCGAATTCCCGAGTCGCTCATCCGCCAATGAGCGCAACGATAGCCGATCCGTCCCGATGCTGGCGGGTCGGCATTCTTCTACACGATGCATTCCTACCCTGATGATCGGTCGTGCGAGGTGGCATGAAGCTCAAGTTGATGCTCTGGTGGCTGGGCGTGATGCTCAAGCGCGCACGGTCGCGCAAGGCGGCGTTTCGCGAGAGTCTGGAGAAATTCCAGCGATTCGATTGGGGCGTTGCCACGGAAGACCTGTCGATTGCCCGCCATTATCGGATGACCCCGCAAGCGGTCCACAGTGACACCGGTCTGCCGGTGGACCTGATGCTGGAACTGCGTTTTCGTGATGCCGACAGCGCCACGCGCTTTTTGAGCAAGCCTTCGCAGCGTGCGTTTCGCGAAGGGCTGTTCGACGGTCGGTTACGTCTGGTGGGCGACTCCCGCGATCTGGAGCGATTGCAGAGCCTGCTGAAGTATCTCTAGCCACGAGCCACGAGCCACGAGCCACGAGCCACGAAGCCGGCAACGTCCCTGTCGCCGGTATCGCCTCACACCCGTGTCACTGCTGCGATAGGGCTGGCAGGTCGAAGACCAGAACCTCGGCGTCCTCTCCCTTTTCCAGCACGACCGCCGGTTCATCCACGAGCAGCAGCGCGTCGCCGCCCTCGAGGCGCTGGCCGTTGGCCTCTACACCGCCCTTCACTACGTGGACATAGCTCTCGCGCCCCGCCTTCAGCGCCAGTTCCGCACGCTCGTCACCATCCAGCAACGAAGCGTAGATCAACGCGTCCTGTTGCAGTGTCAGTGAGCCGTCGCGGCCATCGGGCGACAGGATCAGACAGAGTCGGCCGCGCTTGTCCGCCTCGGTGAAATCCTTTTCGGCATAGTTCGGGGTCAGGCCCCGCGCCCGCGGGAACAGCCAGATCTGCAGGAAGTGGACCGGCTCGCTGGCGGAATGATTGAACTCGCTGTGCTCGACGCCGCTGCCGGTGGTCATGATCTGCACCCGCCCCGGGCCGATCGAGGAGCCGTTGCCCAGGGTGTCCCGATGCCCCAGTTCGCCGCTCAGTACGTAGGAGAAGATCTCCATGTCCTGATGACCGTGCTGGCCGAAGCCCTGCCCGGGCGCCACGCGGTCCTCGTTGATGACCCGCAGCACGCTGAAGTGGACGTGCTTCGGGTCGTGATAGCCGGCGAACGAAAACGAGTGATAGCTCTTGAGCCAGCCGTGATCGGCATAACCGCGTTCATTACCGCGTCGAATCGTCAACATGGCCTGTCTCCTGGTTTTGGGCGCCGAGCTTCAGCTTGGCGCAATGGAGACAGTTTATCGCCTAGATAATCGAACAAAAGCGCGTTTTTATGCGCATATGCGTGCTTAAAATCGAACGGTAGGGCGCGCTCAGGACTTGCCTCTCCGCGCACCCTGAATCGACTCGGCCAGTTCCCGCGTCAGTTCCAGTGCCGCATCCACCCCTGCCGCCGCGAGCCGCTCCACCAGGGCGCTACCGACGACCACGGCGTCGGCGATCCTGGCGATAGCGGCGGCCGTGTCGCCGTCGCGCACCCCGAAGCCCACGGCGACGGGTAGCGGAGACTGCCGCTTGAGGGCGTCGAGTGCGCTATCCAGCTCTGCCGCAATATCGAGTCGGCGGCTGCCGGTCACGCCATTGAAGGCGATGCGATAGACGAAGCCGTCGCCCTGGGCGAGCAGTGCCGGCAATCGTCCGGGCGGCGTGGTCGGCGCCACCAGCGGAATCCGCGCCAGGCCCAGGTCGCGTGCCCGGGCCGTCAGGGCGGCGCCGTGCTCCGGCGGCAGGTCGACCAGGATCAGGCCATCGACGCCGGCCTCTGCCGCCGCTTGCAGAAAGCGATCCTCGCCGAAGCGCTGGAGCGGATTGAGATAGCCCATCAGCACGATCGGGGTGTCGTCATCGCGTTGCCGAAAATCGCGCACCATCTCCAGGGTGAGCGCCAATGTCTGGCCATTCGCCAGGGCGCGCTGGCCGGCGCGCTGAATGGCCACGCCGTCGGCCATCGGGTCGCTGAACGGCATGCCCAGTTCGATGATGTCGGCCCCCGCTGCCGGCAACCGGGCGAGCAGGTCGCGGCTGGCTGAGGGATCGGGGTCGCCGGCCATCACGTAGGTCACCAGCGCGGCGCGATCGGCGGCTTTCAGCGCCGCGAAACGACGTGCCAGGCGCGAATCGGCGTTCGGAAAGGCAGGGTTCAGGGTGTCGGTCTTCGACATCTCGGTCGTCAACGATGGCGCGCTCATGCTTGGGCCTCCTCGGGCATCAGATGGCGGGTGATGGTGTCCATGTCCTTGTCGCCGCGACCGCTCAGGCAGACCACGATGACCTGGTCCGGCCCCTGCGCCGCCGCCAATTGTCCCGCATGATAGAGCGCATGCGCCGATTCCAGCGCCGGCAGGATACCCTCCAGCCGGCAGCAGAGTCCGACGGCTGCGAGCGCCTCGTCATCGGTGACCGCGACGTAGCTTGCCCGGCCGCTGTCGTGAAGATAGGCATGCTCGGGGCCGACGCCGGGATAGTCGAGCCCGGCGGAGATCGAGTGCGCGTCGCGAATCTGGCCGTCGCCGTCCTGGAGTAGATAGGTGCGATTGCCGTGCAGGATGCCGGGCGCGCCGCCATTGAGACTGGCGGCGTGACGACCGCTCTCCAGCCCTTCCCCGGCCGCCTCGACCCCGACCAGGGTCACCGCCGCATCGTCGAGAAAGGCGTGGAACAGTCCCATGGCGTTGGAACCGCCGCCGACGCAGGCGACCAGCGTGTCCGGCAGACGGCCCTGTGTCGCCAACAGTTGCTCGCGTGTCTCGACGCCGATCACCGCCTGGAAATCCCGCACCATGCGCGGGTAGGGCGCCGGTCCGGCCACGGTGCCGATGATGTAGAAGGTGTCGTCGACATTGGCGACCCAGTCCCGCAGCGCCTCGTTCATGGCGTCCTTGAGTGTCGCCGTGCCGCTGTGGACGGGCACGATCTCGGCGCCGAGCAGGCGCATGCGCTGGACATTGGGTTGCTGACGTTCGATGTCGGTCGCGCCCATGTAGACCACGCAGCCGAGGCCGAGCCGCGCGGCCACCGTGGCCACCGCGACGCCGTGCATGCCGGCGCCGGTTTCGGCAATCAGCCGCTGGCGCCCCATGCGTTGCGCCAGCAGTGCCTGGCCCAGGGCGTTGTTGATCTTGTGCGCGCCGGTGTGATTGAGATCCTCGCGCTTCAGATAGATCTGCGCGCCGCCGAAGTGTTCGGTCAGGCGTTCGGCGAAGTAGAGCGGCGTGGCGCGTCCCACATAGTCGCGCTGGAGTTCGTGCAGCCGGGCCTGAAAGGCGGGGTCGGCGCGGGCGTCGTCGTAGGCGGCTTCGATCTCGCCGATCAGCGGCATCAGCGTCTCGGCGACATAGCGTCCGCCGTAGCCCCGGTTCAATTGAGTGCCGTGGCCATCCCCCGGGCTGCCACCAAGAAATTTCCGGGAGAAATTTTTGACGTCGCGGCAGCGACGGCCCGAAGGGTGACCGCCAGGGACGGCGGGTACAAAAAAGCCGTTGTGGTCGGGAAGCGTCTTCAGTGTCGAGTTCATCAGTCAGATCCGGTCGATCGATTCGAGGACCACAGATTAGGCTGGTGACGAGTGGGGGAAAATCGATAAACTCTCTTCATCCTGTGAGTAAAACTCACCAGTTTTCGGAGATGAAATGGCCACGCTACCGTCTCTCAACGCGTTGCGCGCGTTCGAAGCCACGGCCCGCCTGGGCAGCGTCAGCGCGGCCGCCGAGGAGCTCCACGTCACCCATGGTGCGGTCAGCCGGCAGCTACGGACGTTGGGGCACCATTTTGGCGTCGAACTGTTCGAGAAGGCCGGACGCGGGCTCGTGCCGACGAATCACGGTCGTATGCTATATCCCGCCGTCGGTGAGGCTTTCTCACGCTTGAGCGAAGGCTGCGCGGCGCTGACGCGCCATCTCGACGAGGCGCCGTTCACGCTGGCCTGCCCCGGCAGCCTGCTGGCGCGCTGGCTGATTCCACGGCTCGACCGGCTCAACGCCGAGCTGCCCGAGCTGCGCCTGCGGGTGGTTTCCAGCGAAAACGAACTCGACCCGCGTCGCGAGGATGTCGATGCCACGCTGCGCTTCGCCGCGCCGCCCTGGTTTGATGACATGCCGGTGTTCGAACTGATGCCGGAGCGCATCGTCGCGGTCGCGACGCCGGAGATCTGGACGGCGGCAGCGAAAAGCTCGGCCCATGCCATGCTCGAACGGCTCACGCTGCTGGACACGGCGTCGCGGCCCCAAGCCTGGTCCGAATGGGCAGTGGCCATGGGCATCGATGACGCGACGCTGGCCGGGGCGCGCGCCAAGGGCCGCAGCTTCGAACATCTCTACTATCTGCTGGAGGCCGCGCTGGCGGGGCTGGGGGTCGCCATCGCGCCGCAGCTGCTGGTGGCCGCCGAGCTGCAGCAGGGGCGGCTGGTGGCGCCGTGGCCCGCGATCGAGACCGATGCGTCGCTGGGGCTGTGGCTGGCGCCCGGCGTCGATACCCGGCGAGGCGAGCGCCTCGCCGAGTGGTTGCGCCGCGAGCTGGGTCAAGGCGGCGGCGCAAGGGGAGAGCCACCGGAGGACGATCAGCGGTCGGAGCCGTCCTCGAGCGACTCGGCGCGCTGACGATAGAGCTCGCTGGTACGAGTCAGGTGGTCGCGCATCGCCTGCTCCGCGGCGTCGGGATCGTTGTCGGCCAGGCAGTCGACGATCTGATGGTGCTCGCGAAGGGAGACGTCTTCGGCACCGCGGAAACTGACGATGCCGAGATGGTAGTCCTTCAGCCAGTGGAGCATGGCGCGAGCCGTCGCCGAGAAGATCGGGTTGCCGGTCATGTCGGCGATGGCGCTGTGAAACGCCATGTCGCACTCGATGAAGGCATCGCCGCGTTGGCTCCGCTGCATGTCGTCGATCAATCCGCGCAGTTTGTCGATAGCGTCGGGCGTCGCACGGGTCGCGGCCATCCGTACCATGCCGGCCTCGAAGAACAGTCGTGCCTGCTTGAGGTGGTCGATGTTCTCGGCATCGTCGTCGAGCAGAAAGCGGGCGGTGGTGTCGAACTGGGAGATCATCGAGTGAACGGTGACTTCGCTGACCCGCGCCCGCTCGCCGTGGTTGATGGTGATCCTGCCCATCGAGGCGAGTTGCTGCATGGCTTCGCGGATTGCCGGCCGGCCCACGCCGTAGAGCGCCATCAGTTCCCGTTCCGGCGGCAGTTGATCGCCGGGTTGCAGTTTCTGTGCACGGATCAGCGCCAGCAAGCGTTCCAGCACTTCGTCCGATAGCTTGCGTCGGCGAATCGGACCTGCAGCGATGTCATTCATGAATCTTCCTGTTCTCGAGTACGGAGTGGCCGTCGATCGAACCCATGTCAGGACGTAGGATAATCGCTTCGGCGATCGACAGAACAGTCGCCTGCCCGAACTCGCCCTAGCGGTTCCAGCGTTCGGGAATCACGCTCTGGTGCGTTGCCGCCGCCTCGTAGGCCGCCTCGACCAGCGCCAGGGTGTTGTAGTTGTCCTCGCCACGGGTCTCGATCGGGCGGTTTTGCCAATACGCTTCGAGCCAGTCGGCCTGAAAGGCGAGCACGCTGGCCTGGATCGGTACCCATGGTGATTCACTCCAGGCAGGCGGCTCGGGCCGGACCGTCTGCACCTCGCAGTGGCCCCCGGTATCGTGGATCTCGAGGACGAAATCCTGGCGCAGGCGCAGCGAGCCGTGGATGCCGTCGACCTCGATCAGACTCTGCGGGAACGGATCGTCGGCGAGCCGGGTGGCATAGCTGCAATCGACGACGGAGGTGATGCCGTCGTCGTGTTGCAACATCAGGGTGGCGACGTCTTCACCCGCGATCGCGGCGTTGATCCGCGTGGTCTCGCAACTCAACCGCGCTACCTCGCCGAACAGGGCGCGGGCGATATCCAGCACATGAATGCCCAGGTCCTCGAGGATGAAGCGTTCCGCCCGGGCCAGATAGGGCTGGGCCGCGTAGACATCGAAACCGCTGCGATAACTGATGCGGCCGAAGAAGGGGCGGCCGATTCGCCCGCTGCGCAGCGTCTCGATCGTCTGGCGAACCGCATGTTGCCAGCGGAAGTTCTCGTGGATGCCGAGGCTCACCCCGCTCGCCGAGCACTGCGCGATCAATCGGCTGGCGTTCTCCAGCGAGCCGGCGAAGGGCTTCTGGCAGATGATATCGACGCCATGGCGGGCCGCCAGCGGGACCAGCGTCGCATGGGAGGGCGTGGTGGTGGCGATATCCACGAAATCCAGCTTCCCGGCGAACGCGGCGAACAGGGTTTCCGCCTCGGTATAGGCGGCTTCGATGCCGAATAGATCCCGAAAGTACGCCAGTCGTTGCGGATCGCGATCGCACAAGGCGACAATCTCGACGCCTTTTCCCATCTCATGGAGATCCCGCCACGCTCGCATCTGGTTTTCGGCGAAGAAACCGCAACCGATCAGCGCGCCCCGCACAGTTCGCTGTTGGGTCATCTGAATCCCTCCCGCATCCGCTGTTGTTCATGGTCCGTCCCGGGCCCGGCTCGCCCGGAACGGATGGCGTAACGGCATTAAACCGATGCATGGAGGTCATGTCATCATACCAAAGGTCGAATGGCGCCCAGCGTCAGAACCGCCATCATCGGTTCGAGACCCGTGCCAGAAAGGGGTGTCCCGGGGGCGCTTCAGCGGACTTATTGACGGCATCGACGAGAGAAGGAGAGCACATGGGGACGGACGGCCCGGGCTTGATTCGGCAATACGGCACGGCGACGCCGGAGCCGGCGCCGTGCCATATCCAGTTGGGAGCGTTGTCGTTCGCCTGGCAGTCGGGCGCCCTGCGTTGGCTCCGTATCGGCGATATCGAAATCGTGAGGGGGATCGCTGCGGTGCTGCGTGACCCGCAGTGGGGCACCCATACGCCGATCGTCGATGACGAACGGATCGAAGTGGCGCATCGCCATGCCAGCCTGGCACAGGATTTTCATCTATCGACCGACGGTCCTGATGCCGCCGGTGAGTCGTTGCTGCGTGGACAGTTGCGGATCGAGGCGACCGAGCATCGGGTCACGGTGGACCTTGCCCTCGAAGTCCTCATCGATTTCACCACGGCGCGCAGCGGCGTGAGCATGCTGCTGCCGCTGGCGGGTGTCGTCGGCGGTGAAATTCAGGTGCTGCATACGGATGGTCAGCGGGAGACCACGCGGCTGCCCCGCCTGATCAGCCCCTCGCAGCCGCTGTTCGATATTCGGCAACTACAGCTTTCACCAACGCTCGATGTCACGGTGAAGATCGATTTCGAGGGCGATGTGTTCGAAATGGAAGATCAGCGCAACTGGTCGGATGCCTCATTCAAGATCTACAACCGGCCGCTGGCCTGGCCGACGCCCTATGTGCTCGGGGCGGGGGACCGGGTCGTGCAGCGGGTGGTCGTCTCTGCGGTCGACAGCGGGAGAACGCCCGGATGAGAACCGACGTCCACACGCTCCGGCTCGGCGGCCCGGCCTCGACGCCACTGCCGTCCGTCGGCTGCGGTCTATGGCTGGATCGCATCAATGGTCTCGGCCGGCTGGCACGGCAGCTCGATGCCGTCATGCCACGGCATCTGGATGCGCTGCTCGATCTGCGCAGCTCCCGGGCGCTCGAGAATCTGCCCGGCTTGATGGACAGCGCGGCCGAGCGTGACATTCCGGTATGGCTCTACGTAATCTGCGATGATCACGATCCGACAGGTTCGCTCTCGATGCTGGCACGGCGGCTGGAGGGGTTGCCTGGCACCCCGGCCGGGATGCTGGTGACCCCGGCGGCGTACCTCAAGAGCTACCAGCCGGATGGCGTCTGGCCTTCGGGCACATCGCCGGGGCAGGCACGAATGGCGGCGCGTGTACTGTGGCCGGAACTGGCGCTGGGCGGCGGCGTGCCGACCTACTTCACCGAGCTCAACCGCTGTCGCCCCGACCCTTCATCGATCGACTTCATCACCCATGCCGTCTCGCCCATCGTCCACGCCGCGGACGACCGCTCGGTGATGGAAACCCTGCAGAGCGTGCCGGATATCGTCGCTTCCTGCCGGGCCCTGGCGCCGACGACGCCTTACCGGATTACCACCACCGCCATCGGTGCCTGGACCAATCCGTATGGCGAGTGTCTCACGCCCAACGACGGCAGCCAGCGCGTGACCCTGAGTGACGACGACCCGCGCCAGCGCGGGCTGTTCGCTGCGGCCTGGGGCGTCGGTTTCATGGCCCGCGTGGCCTATGCCGGGGTCGATGCCGCCACGCTGTCATCCCTCGGCCCGCCGTTCGATATCGGCGCTGAGTCTCTCCATCCCGTGGGCCACGCGATCGCTGGCCTGTGCCGGGCAGCGGGGCAACCGCTGCGGCAACTGAAACTCGACGGTGCCGAGCTGGCGGCGCTGGCCTGGCAGACCGAACTCCCCGCCGTTATCGAGGTGTGGATCGCCAACCTGAGCGCGGACGCCGTGCCGCTGTACATCGAGGGCGTCGACCTGCTCGAACTGTCGCGACTCGCTGCGGTGGGTGATGGGTTTCAGCCGGCCCCAAGCGTGGAGGCGCGTCTGCGCGCCGGTGAGACCGATCGGCTCAAGGGATTCGAGATTCTCAGACTCCGCGTGCAGAACCCCGGGTCGGGTCCGGACTGCTAGCGGCTTCATACCTTCCTCGATGGAGACTTGCCGATGACCGCGGCAATGCCCGGTCTACGACGTTTGCCGTATTGCCGTAGTGGTATGATGACCTGATGATCGTATGACTATTGCCGCGATATGGCCGACATCGACGGGCCATGCCGTGGTCACTGACAACGCTTTTGCGGGAGTGGGAGCGATCATGGAACACGCGGCAGTTTCATCGGTGGAAACGTCCGCCATTCGCAAGGTGGCATGGCGCCTGGTGCCCTTCGTGGCCCTGATGTTCTTCATCAACTATCTGGATCGGACGGCGATCTCCTTTGCCGCCCCCAACGGCATGAACGCCGATCTGGCCCTGAGTGCCGCGCAGTTCGGTTTTGCCTCGGGCATCTTTTTCGTCGGCTACATCCTGCTGGAGGTACCCAGCAACCTGGCCCTGCATCGCTTCGGCGCGCGCAAGTGGCTGGCCCGGATCATGGTCAGTTGGGGCATCGTGGCGCTACTGTTCACCTGGGTGGATAGCGCGGGCGGTCTCTATTTCCTGCGGTTCATGCTGGGCGTGGCCGAAGCGGGTTTCTTCCCCGGCGCGATCCTGTTTCTGAGCCTGTGGGTCCCGGCACGCTATCGCAGCCGGATCCTGGCGCTGTTCTATCTGGCCCAACCGTTGACCACCGTTATCGGTGCGCCGCTGGCGGCTTTGCTGATTCAACACGATGGCGCGTTCTTCGGTCTGGCGGGCTGGCGTTTCATGTTCTTCGGCGTGGCCATTCCGGCCATCCTGCTGGGTATCGTCGCCTGGTTCTATCTGGTCGATCGCCCGGCCGATGCGCGCTGGCTGACGGCCGAGGAGAAGACGTGGTTGACCACCGAGCTCGAGCGGGAGTCCCGTCAGAAGCTTGGCGCCAATCAAGAGAAGAAAGGGCTCAAGCAGGCGTTCTCCAGCGGCCGGGTATGGGCGCTCTGCGGGATCTACTTCGGTTTCATCTACGGTCTGTATGCGCTCGCCTTCTTCCTGCCGACGATCATCGGCGGTTTCGAGGCGCAGTTCGGGACCCATTTCGGCCTGATGCAGAAAGGCCTGATTACCGCCGTACCCTATCTGCCGGCCGCGATCGTGCTCTATTTCTGGTCTCGCGACGCCACGCGGCGCGGGGTGCGCAGCTGGCATATCGCGTTGCCGGCCTTCACCGGCGCGCTGAGTGTGCCGTTGGCGCTCTACATGGAGTCGCCCGCCGCGACGATCGCCATGATCACCATCACGGCGTGCTCGATCTTCGCCGCGCTGCCCAATTTCTGGACGTTGCCGACTCGCTTTCTCGATGGCGCCGCAGCCGCGGCGGGTGTGGCGCTGATCAACACCATCGGCAATATCGCCGGATTCTCGTCGGGGTATCTGACCGGCGCGCTCCATGATCTGAGCGGTGGCTATACCGTGCCGATGTTCGTGGTCGGCGGGTTCATGGCAATGGCTGGGATAATGATGCTGATCATCAGCCGTGAGCCCGCCACGCCCAGCCGTCGCGCGACCCCCCACAACGCCACCGCCGGACACTGACGATGGCTCTCTGCAACCGATACCGGAGCAACCATGCGGATTGGACTGAGTACCTACGCCTTTTTCTGGCGCGGATCGGACCGGGTCGAGGACCCGATGTCGCTGGAAGCGATGCTCGAGGAGACGGCGGCGCTCGACGGTGACGTGTTCCAGATCTGCGACTATCCGGCGATCGAGGCTTTCGGCGCGGCACGCCTGAATCAGCTGCGTGCACAGGCCGAGCGTCTCGGCATCCAGCTGGAACTCGGCACCAAGGGCGTGGCGCCCGACCCTCTCGGTCGCTATCTGGATATCGCCGAGCGGCTGGGCGTATCGCTACTGCGCAGCATGTTGTATCGCGACGAGGATCGGCCCACCACCGAAGTCGCGATCCAGCGGCTGGAGGCGATCCTGCCGCGATTGCGACGACACAACGTCACCCTGGCGCTGGAAACCTACGAGCAGGTCACCGTCGATGAGCTAATGACCGTCGTCGAATCGCTCGATGACTCGCACCTCGGCATCTGTCTCGACCCGGCCAACTGCGTCGCCGCGCTGGAAATGCCGCTGACGGTCGTCGAGCGCACCGCCCCGCGGGTCGTCAACCTGCACGTCAAGGATTTCCACTTCACTCGCGCTCCCGGTTGGGTCGGCTTCCAGCTTGCCGGCTGTCCGCTGGGAGAGGGGCAATTGCCGTTCGACGCCATGATGCGGCACGTCGATCCGGTATCACGCGGTATTTCCCAGGTCATCGAGCACTGGCTGCCCTGGCAGTCGGATGCGACGACGACCTGCCGCCTGGAGTCCGAGTGGACCCGGCGCAACCTGGAGTTTCTAAGGAGCTATACACCATGACACAGACAGGTCGATCGATCGCGCTGGTCGGGGCCGGGGGCAAGATGGGCATGCGCATCTCGGCCAACCTGGCGCGCAGCGATTTCCACGTTCACTACTGCGAAAACGCCACCGAGGGCCAGCAGCGCGTGCGCGATGCCGGGCGCGAATTGTCGTCCATCGATGACGTCATCGCCGACTGCGATCTGCTGATTCTGGCGGTGCCGGACATCGTGCTGGGCAAGGTTTCCGAGAAGCTGGTGCCACAGATGAAGGCTGGCGCAACCCTTTTGACGCTGGATCCGGCCGCGGCCTACGCCAACCTGCTGTTCCAGCGCGAAGATATTCACTACGCCGTGGCGCATCCCTGCCATCCGTCGGTTTTCCTCGAACGCTACACCCAGGAGGAGCACGCCGATGCGTTCGGCGGCGTGGCGGCCACTCAGTCCGTCGCGGCGGCGTTCGAGAGCGGCAGCGACGCCGAAAGGGCGGCGCTGGAGGCGGTGATCCGCGTGATGTACGCCCCGGTCGATGATGTCCACTGGATTACCGTCACCCAGCTGGCCTATCTCGAGCCGACGCTGGTGGAGACCGTCACCTGCATGCTCGGCACCTTCATGAAGGAGGCGCTGGACGAGACCGTCGCGCGCACCGGCGTACCGCAGAAGGCTGCAGAGGCCATGCTCTACGGCCATATCCAGATCGCGCTGGCGGTGGCGTTTCGCAGCACCAATCCGTTCTCGGACGCCTGCATGATCGCGATCGACTACGGTCGCGAGAATATCCTGCGCGACGACTGGAAGAAGATTTTCGAGCAGTCGGAGCTCGACAAGGTCATCGCGCGGATGCTGAAGATCGACCGCGTGCGTCGCGACGAGTCGGTACCGCCGGCCAGCGCCTGATTCGGCTCCTCACCGCCGCTGAGCCTGCTCCCGGACCTGCATCCGCTCCAGGGCCCGTCGATAGGAACCGTTGCGCACCGCCCAGCGCATCACCGGGGCGATGGCGAGGATGCCGCCGCGAACGGCGCGGCGCTCGAGCGTCGACATCTCGAGGCTGAGCAGTGTCGCCGCCCAGGGCGGCAGCAGGTCGATGCCGGCGCGCATGAACAGCGCCCCGGCGGGTCGTATGATCGGGCTGGGCGGCACTGCGTGCAGCAGCACGTCGATCACGTCGCGGGTCCGTGTGTCGCAGACAAGGTGGCGTCGCTGGTGTTCCAGGTAGGCGTCTATCGCCGCGCGCGATCGCGGAACCTGGCGCGCGCCCAGCGCTTCGGAGACGCGTGCGGTCTCATCGAAGTAGCGATCCTGATCGGCGAGGCTGAGCCGGGGATTGCGATAGCGCATGTGGGCGGCCAGGAAGCGGCTCATCTCGGCCACGTGGACCCACACCAGCAGGTCGGGATCGTTGGCGGCATAGGGCGTACCGTCGGCCGCGTGACCGCTGACGCCGTCGTGGACCCGGCGCACCCGCTCGAGGATGCGCTCGGCGTCATCGCGGGAGCCGAAGGTGGTGACGGCGATGAACTGGCTGGTACGGCGCAGCCGGCCGATCATGTCCTGGCGGAAGTTGGAGTGATCCCAGATGCCGGCCAGCGCCAGCGGGTGCAGCATCTGCAGCAGCAGCGCGCTGACGCCGCCGCACATCATCGGCGTGAACTCGCCGTGGACTTTCCACGCCACGGTATCCGGCCCGAACAGGCCGGGATCGCCCTTGGGCTGGGTGTAGTCGACCCCACCCAGCGTGCGGCCGGTCAGATGGTGGATGCGATTTTCGATGGCGTCGCGCAGGGAGGTCATGGCATTGAGTCCCGCTCAGGGCGATGACGCGTGAAGGATCTCGCCATCGGCGGCGGGGACGCCGTCGCGGATGGCGCGGGAAAAGGCCTCGCTCCCCGCAGTGTAGGGGATCTCCCGGGCGCGCGGATTGATATGGCCTCGGCTGCGCAGGAATTCGAGCGGGTGGCTCCTGTCCAGCCCACCGATATCGTAGACGTACTCCGGCAGGTAGCCGGAAAGAATCAGCCGGATATCCCTGGGAAGACCGGAGACGATCCTGTCGACCATGTCGAACACGATGGTGGTGCAGTTGCTGGTCAGGGTGTTGTAGAACTCAGGCGTCCGGCGCAGTCGCTCGGCCTCGTCCAGGTAGGCGAGGAACAGTTCGCGCCGCGCTTGCGGCGATAGCCCGACCCGGTAGAGATAGACCTCCTCGCCTCTGACGTTGCTGCGCAGACGCAGGATATCGTTCTCGTCGGCGGCGATCAGGTTGAGCTCGAACTGCTTGAAGAAGCCGCCGCTGATCGAGAACGCCTCGTTGCGCTCACGCCGGATCTCCACCGAAAACGTCAGATGTCGGCCGTCGGTGAAGCCGAACGTGACCAGGGTGTGGGCGATCGCCGGGCCCATCCAGTAGGAGACCACCATGTCCACCGCGTCGAGCTGCGACAGATCGTACTCGCGGGTCTCCCAGCGCGGTGTCGCGGTATCCGGCGTCTGCCACTCGAAATCGCGCACGTTGTGAAGCGTGACCCGGTCGCCGTCACGTTCGACCGAGAGCTGGCGTGCCACGTCCGGCGCCCAGTCGCGATCGTTGCGGGGTTCGAGACTCTGCCACCAGCTCACCAGGACGACCAGTGCCAGCGTGAACGTCAGCCGGATCGCCAGGGCCACGCGCGCTCTGCGCGATTGACGAGGCGAACCCCGGCGGACCCGCCAGGGCGCGATCAACGCCGCCGCGCCGATCAGTACCCATACGGCAATGACGACGACGACGAGCGGGCGCGGCCCCGGCAGCTCGAAATGCAGCGCCAGCGCGCCCCAGCCGATCACGCCCAGCATCACCACGCCACGCAGCAGCTGACCCACGAACCCCAGCGCTCGTATCACGCCGGTGCGATGCGAATTCCTGGTCGATCCCACGCCTTGCCTCTGTCGTCCGGTAAATCCCGATCATGCCCAACTCCAGGATGGGGATAAAGCGGGAAGCCGTTGCGGCCGATAGGGAAAGCGGCGTTATACTAAAGTCTAGTCATGTGGCGGCTTCTCTGACCGTTGCGGGCTTCGGTGGCTGTTACCGTCACCATCGGCGCGCTATCGTGACGCACGACCCCTTTGCGGAGAGACCGAGATTTCCGATTCGTTTTCCCACTCCCTGCGCCAGCTGTGGACGCTCGACAAGTTCGCCTACAGTTTCCGGGTGTTCCTGGCGTTCAGCGGCGCCATCGCGCTGAGCTGGTCTCAGGACCAGATCGCGCTCGCGATTCCGCTGTTTCTCGGCATCATCGCCAGCGCCCTCTCCGAGACCGACGACAACTGGGAGGGCCGCGTCCGCGCCCTGCTGGTCACGCTGATCTGCTTTCTGGTCGCCTCGAGCTCGGTGGAACTGCTGTTTCCGTGGCCGTGGCTGTTCGCCCCCGGACTGGCGCTGTCGGCGTTTATCTTCATCATGCTCGGTGCCATCGAGCAACGTTATGCCACCATCGCCTCGGCGACGCTGATCCTGTCGGTCTACTCGATGATCAACATCGAGCAGCACGGCGGCACCACCGATGGCGATTTCTGGCACCAGCCGCTGCTGCTGGTCGGTGGCGCGGCCTGGTACGGCGCGATCTCGGTCGTCTGGTGCGCGCTGTTCTCGCGCCAGCCGGTCAAGCAGAGCATGGCGCAGCTCTACCGGGAGCTGGGTGAATACCTGATCATCAAGGCGACCCTGTTCGAACCGCTGCGCGGGGTCGACGTGGAGAGTCGGCGCGTCGCGCTGGCGCGCCAGAACGGCCGCGTGGTGACCGCGCTCAACCAGGCCAAGGAGATGATCTTCCGCCGGCTGGAGGGCCAGCGCGGCAGTCGCAAGCTCAATCGCTACCTGCGCCTCTACTTCATCGCCCAGGACATTCACGAGCGGGTCAGCGCCTCGCACTACCCCTACTCGGCGCTGGCGGAGGCGTTCTTCCATCACGATGTGCTGTTCCGCTGCCAGCGGCTGCTCGACCAGCAGGGCCGCGCCTGCAAGCGTCTGGCCAAGGCGCTGCTGCTGCGCCAGCCGTTCGACCACGGCCAGAGCGAGCAGGCGCTGGAAGACCTGCGCGCCTCGATCGTCTACCTGCGCGCCCAGCGCAATCCGGCATGGACGCCGTTGCTGCGCTCGCTGCAGGCGCTGGGCCGCAACCTGGCGACGCTGGAGGACCAGCTCTCCAGCGCCCACAACCCGGATGCGGTGGCCGACCAGAAGGACGCCAGCCTGTTCAACCGTTCGCCGCGCAGCTTCAAGGACGCCTGGGAGCGCATTCGGCTCAACCTGACGCCGGGTTCGCCGACCTTCCGCCACGCGCTGCGGCTGTCGACCGCGCTGCTGGTAGGGTAC
>NZ_CEXLVS010000009.1:0-7922 GCF_982684285.1 Salinicola sp.
ATGGACGGCCCCACCGACTCGACCTGCTTGCCGAGCTCGTTGGTCAGCGCTCTCACACGGCCATAATGCAGGCCGGCGAGGACGATGTCGCCACGCTTGAGCGTACCGTTCTGGACCAGCACGGTCGCTACCGGACCACGGCCCTTGTCGAGGCGAGACTCGACCACGACACCTTTGCCCGGCGCTTCCGGCACGGCCTTGAGCTCGAGCACTTCGGAGACCAGCAGCACCGATTCCAGCAGTTGATCGATACCTTCGCCGGTCTTCGCCGACACCGAGACGAACTGGGTATCACCGCCCCACTCCTCGGAGATCACACCGTGCTGCGACAGCTCGTTGCGAATTCGGTCCAGATCGGCGCCTTCCTTGTCGATCTTGTTGATCGCCACGACCAGTTGCACACCGGCGGCCTTGGCGTGTTCTACCGCCTCGACCGTCTGCGGCATGACGCCATCGTCGGCGGCAACCACCAGGATGACGACGTCGGTCGCCTGGGCACCACGAGCACGCATGGCGGTGAAGGCCGCGTGACCCGGCGTATCCAGGAAGGTGACACCACCATGTTCGCCTTCGACGTGATAGGCGCCGATGTGCTGGGTGATACCGCCGGCTTCACCGGTGGCGACCTTGGTCCGACGAATGAAGTCGAGCAGCGAGGTCTTGCCATGGTCGACGTGCCCCATGACGGTGACGACCGGAGAGCGGGTGATCTCGTCGCCTTCGTAGGAGATGCCTTCGAGCACTTCGGTCTCGAGCGCATCTTCCTTGACCAGCTTCGGCTTGTGGCCCATCTCCTCGACCACGATCGCGGCAGTATCCTGATCGATGGTCTGGTTGATGGTCACCGCCGCGCCCATGTTGAACATGGCCTTGATCACTTCGTTGGCCTTGACCGACATCTTGTCCGCCAATTCCGCGACGCTGATCGACTCCGGCAGCGCGACTTCACGCACGATCGGCTGGGTCGGCTTCTGGAAGCCATGCTGGTTGTCGCCGCGACCGCGACGGCTACCGCGGCGCTCGGCCCGCTTGACCTTCTTGGCACCGCTACCGCGACGACGCTCGGAACGATCGTCGTCGTCGTCACGACGCCCACGACGCCCCTGATCCCGCTCCTTGTCCTTCTTCGGATGGGCGCGACGGTTTTCCGTGCGCGGCTCCTTGGGCGGCGGCTCGACGAACGGCTGGCTGTTGGAGGTCGGCTCGTTGTCCTCGACCTGCGGCTCCTGGGGAATGTCGTCCCCCGGCGCCTGGGGCTCGGGCGACGGTGCCGCCGCCTTGTTGGAACTCTCCTGCCCGGCGGTCAGATCCGGCGTCGGCTCGTTGGACGCTTCGGCAGCGGCGGCGGCAGCGGATGCCTGCTCGGACTGCTGCTGCGCCTGATCGGCCATGTCGCCGACGAGCTGACGCGGACCCGCATCCTCGGCCGGCGCTTCCTCGACCGGCTCCGCATCGCGCTTGACGTAGGTGCGCTTCTTGCGCACCTGCACCTCGATGGTCTTGCCACGCTCGCCCGAACGGATCTTGCTGCGGGTATTGCGTGTCAAGGTGATGCGATTACGCGGGCCGCGGCCACCACCACCATGACTCTTGGTCAGGTGATCGAGCAGACGTTGCTTGTCCTCTTCGGAGACCGCGTCGCTTTCCTTCTGATGCGGCAGACCCGCATCCTTCATCTGTTCAAGCAGGCGGGACACATCGCGTCCCACCTTGCCGGCAAACTCTTTTACGGTCATGTCTGACATTACGACCCTCCTGAACCCGTGACCACGTTACTCTTCGCTCTGAAACCAAGGCGCACGGGCAGTCATGATCAGTGCCGCTGCGCGCTCCTCGTCCACGTCGTCGATATCCTTCAGATCCTCGATGGACTGTTCTGCGAGGTCCTCCATGGTGACGATGCCACGGCTGGCAAGAATGAAAGCCAGGTGGCGGTCCATGCCGTCCATCGTGAGAAGGTCTTCGGCGGGCTGAGCGCCATCCAGTTGCTCTTCCGATGCGATGGCCAAGTTGAGAAGCTCATCCTTGGCTCTTGCACGAAGTTCCTCGACCAGATCCTCATCGAACTCTTCGATCTCCAGCATCTCTTCGACCGGCACGTAGGCCAGTTCCTCGATCGTCGTGAACCCTTCCTCGACCAGGATGCGGGCGACGTCTTCGTCGATCTCGAGATGGTTGATGAAATATTCGACCAGGCTGTCGACTTCCTGCTCGCGTTTACCCTCGGCTTCATCGATGGTCATTACGTTGAGCGTCCAGCCCGTCAACTCGCTGGCGAGCCTCACGTTCTGACCGCTACGACCAATGGCCTGAGCGAGGTTGTCCTCGCCGACGGCGACGTCCATCGAATGGGCGTCCTCGTCAACGAGGATCGAGGCGACTTCCGCCGGCGCCATGGCATTGATCACCAGTTGCGCGGGGTTGTCGTCCCATAAAATGATATCCACGCGCTCGTTCCGCAGCTCGTTGGACACCGCCTGCACGCGCGAACCGCGCATGCCGACACAGGCGCCGACCGGATCGATCCGCCTGTCGTTGGTCTTGACCGCGATCTTGGCACGCGCACCCGGGTCGCGGGCCGCTCCCTTGATCTCGATCAGCTGCTCGGCGATCTCCGGCACTTCGATCTTGAACAACTCGACCAGCATGCCGGGCTTGGTACGCGACAGGATGAGCTGGGAGCCACGCGCTTCCGCATCGACTTTCCACAGCAGCGCGCGGACCCGTTCGTTCATGCGGTAGCGCTCGCCGGGAATCATCTCGCCACGCGGCAGAAAGCCCTCGGCGTTCTCACCGAGATCGATGATCAGCCCATCACGTGTCGTTTTCTTGACGATACCCGCGACCAACTCGCCTTCACGCTCGGTGTACTGCTTGACGATCTGGGCGCGTTCGGCCTCGCGCACCTTCTGCACGATCACCTGCTTGGCGGTCTGGGCCGCGATACGCCCGAAGGCCACCGACTCCACCTGCTCTTCGACCACGTCGCCGACCGCCAGCGGAGGCTCGCGCGTTTCCGCTTCGGAGAGCGGAATTTCGCGATCTTCGCTGAGATAGTCTTCGTCTTCGACCACGACCCAGCGACGGAAAGTATCGTACTCGCCGGTGCGGCGATCAATCTGGACGCGGATGCTGACATCCTGTCCTTCGAAGCGCTTGCGCGATGCGCTGGCCAATGCCGCCTCGACAGCCTCGAAAATGACGTCTCGGGGCACGCTCTTCTCGTTGGAGATGGCGTCAACGACCAGCAGTATCTCTTTGCTCATGCCTATGCCTCGCCGAAAAACCGGTTCTTGGTTTCGAATTCTTGGTCTCGAATTACTGAGTCATCGAACAACAGGTGATGGAATTCAGTCGTCGAACTGCGGGACGACGCGAGCCTGATCGATGCTTTCGATGGGAAAGCAGTACTCTTCCGAATCGATGTGCAGCAGCACTTCGTCGCCATCGATGCCGGCCAGGCGCCCCTGGAACTTGCGACGCCCATCGAAGGCGGTGCGTAGCTTGAGCTGCACCACGTGGCCGCTGAAGCGCGAAAAATGATCGAGCGTATAGAGCGGACGATCGAGACCTGGAGAGGAAACTTCCAGGCTGTAGTTGCCCGAGATCGGATCTTCGACATCCAGCACGCCGCTGACCTGGCGGCTGACACTCGCGCAATCATCGACCGAGATTCCATCGGGGCTGTCGATGTAGATCATCAGCTTGGAATGCTTGCCCTGAGCCAGATAGTCGAGGCCCCACAATTCGAAACCCATGGCGGTAACCACCGGTTCGATGATCGCATACAGTGCTGCGTCCTTGGTGACCACAAACGACTCCTACAGCAGTTGCATCAGGCACCTGACCGGGAGTTGAGAGAAATGCAAGGTGCTAGGTGGCTGACTGGCATTGACGTCGGCAGCGCCGTCAACGACGACAAGCGCTGACATCGACAAGGCTGCTAACAAAAAGCCCCTTCTCAGGAAGGGGCCTTTCAAGAAACTTGGTAGCGGGGGCCGGATTTGAACCGACGACCTTCGGGTTATGAGCCCGACGAGCTACCAGACTGCTCCACCCCGCAACATCAGGTTGGCGATTATAGGAACGGCCTCGAGATGGGTCAAGGAAGGCCGCAATATCGCCTGAATTCTTCTAGCAAGAATCCGTACAGTATCGCCCAGAGGTTCAAGTCGAAAAGACCGGAATCACTTGACGATGGTGCCGAAGGCGGGACTTGAACCCGCACGACCGTAAGGTCACTACCCCCTCAAGATAGCGTGTCTACCAATTCCACCACTTCGGCATCAGGGGGGGTGTAGCACCTGGGCGCCACACTCAATTCGCTGCATTCTGACGTCCTGCTGAACGCAGCGAATTTTCCTTTTCACTCAAGGATTTGACGATTCCTGATCGCCACCTTCCTCGAGTGCTGGCGCAGCATTATTCCCGCTTTGATCACCATCGTCAAGCGTCGGAGCACCATTATGTTGCTGCTCGATCACTTGGGCGTCCGGGATACCGCTCTGCGGCGCGCTGCCGGCGTTGGTCGCGAAGTACGCCAGCCCCAGAGAGGTCACGAAGAAAAGCGCCGCCAGACCGCCCGTCAGCTTGGACAGGAAGCCGCCGCTGCCGCGTGAGCCGAACACCGTCTGAGAGGAGCCGCCACCGAAGGCGGCGCCCGCCTCGGCACCCTTGCCCTGCTGCAGCAGGACCAGGACCACCAGTGCAATGGCGATGAGTACGTGTACCAACAAAACTGCTATCTGCATGAAATCAACCTGCTGACTGACAAATCGCTGTGAAATCGTCGACCTTGAGCGAGGCTCCGCCGATCAGGCCGCCGTCGATATCTTTCTGGGCGAGCAACTCCTGGGCGTTGCCCGCATTCATGCTACCGCCATACAGCAGACGCAGCGCATCGGCCAGTGCCGAATCGAAGCTCGCCTGATAACCGCGAATCGCGGCCATCATCTGCTGGGCTTGCTCTGGCGTGGCCGTGCGCCCGGTACCGATCGCCCAGACCGGCTCGTAGGCAATCGTCATCAGTCGACGCTGCCCGGGCTCGAGCCGGGCCATGACATAGCCCACCTGACGCAGCACGACATCCTCGGATCGACCGGCGTCGCGCTCCTCCAGCGTCTCACCGACGCAGAGGATCGGCTTGATCCCCGCGGTGAGCGCAGCGATGACCCGCTCGTAAACCTGTTCGTCACTCTCGTGATAGAGCTGGCGACGCTCGGAGTGGCCCGCCAGCACATACTCGACGCCGAACTCGGCGAGCATCTGCCCACTGACTTCACCGGTGCGGGCCCCGGAGGGCAGCGGGTTCAGTGTCTGGGCGCCCAGCGAGAGTGGCGTGCCCGCGAAAGCGCTGCGCGCGGCATCGAGATAGGGAAACGGGGGATGGATCACCACATCGACCGGCGACGGCAACTCAATCCCGGCAAAGGTTCGACCGAACGTCTCGATCAGTTCTGCCGAGCCGTTCATCTTCCAGTTACCTGCGATCAGCGGCTTGCGCATGCTACCTCCCTTCGGTGGAGCGACATGGTATAAGAGCCTTGACAACAAGACAACAAGTGCTGTGGGCGATCTGACCCGCTCAGGCGATCAGGGTTTCGACGCTATCGGCAATCCGCCGTGCCAGAGCCTGAACATCGAATCTCGGCCGCCCTTCGACCATGACCCGGATCAGTGGCTCGGTGCCCGAGGGTCGCAGCAGAACCCGACCGCTGCCGCCAAGCTCCTCCTCTACCGACTTCACGCTCTGGCGCAACGCCTGGCTCTCCAGCAACGCCCCGGCATCGGAGCCATGAGGCAGACGCACGTTGACCAGCGCCTGGGGCGCCTTCTCGAAACCGTCCAGCAACCGATCCAGAGATACCCCTTCTCGCACCATGACCGCCAGCACCTGCAGCGCGGAGACGATGCCGTCGCCGGTGGTCTGCACGTTGCGGCAGACGATATGGCCGGAGGCCTCCCCGCCCAGCAGCCAGTCGTTGGCCAGCAGCCGCTCGACGACGTAGCGATCGCCCACCTTGGCGCGCTCGAAAGGGATCCCCTGCTTCTCGAACGCCGCCGCCAGCCCGAAATTGGTCATCAGCGTGCCCACGACCCCGCCATTGAGCTTGCCTCGCGCGTGCAGGTCCCGCGCGATGATGTAGAGAATCTCGTCGCCGTCCACCGCCTCGCCCCGACGGTCGATCATCAGCACGCGATCGCCGTCGCCGTCGAAGGCGATACCCAGGTCCGCCTGGCACGACACGACGGCCTCGCTCAGTCGCTCGGTATGCGTCGATCCCACGTTCTGATTGATGTTGAGGCCGTCGGGCTCGCCACCGATCACGCTGACGTCGGCGCCGAGCTCACGAAAGACGTTGGGCGCGATATGGTAGGTCGCGCCATGGGCACAGTCCAAGACGATCCGCAGGCCATGCAACTCGAGGCGATTGTGGACCGTGGACTTGCAGAACTCTATGTAGCGCCCGGCGGCGTCGCCGATTCGCACCGCCTTGCCGAGCTGGTTCGGCGCCATGGTCTCCAGCGGTTTCTCGAGTTCGTCCTCGATCTCCGCCTCGACCTCATCGGCAAGCTTCAACCCCTCCGCCGAGAAGAACTTGATGCCGTTGTCCTGGTAGGGATTGTGCGAGGCGGAGATCACGATCCCGGCATCGGCACGGAAAGTCCGGGTCAGATAAGCGATACCCGGTGTCGGCATCGGTCCCAGCAGCGACACATCCGCTCCGGCGGCCGACAGTCCCGCCTCCAGCGCCGACTCGAACATGTAGCCGGAGATCCGCGTATCCTTGCCGATGATCACCTTGGGGCGCGGCGACTGGGAGGATCTCTGCCGGGTCTGGTGACCGGACAGCTTGCGAGACAGCACGCGCCCCATCGCCCAGCCCAGCTTGAGCATGAAATCGGCGGTGATGGGGTACTCGCCGACGGTGCCGCGAATACCGTCAGTACCAAAATAACGTCTACTCATGATCGCTCCGTTCCTGAAGCACGGCCCAGGCCATGTCGATCGCGTCGACCGTGGCCGCCACATCGTGCACTCTGACTATTCTAGCGCCACGCTCGACCGCCATCACGCTCAACGCGAGCCCTCCAGGCAGACGTTGATCGACCGGCCGGCCAAGCGCCTGGCCGATCATGCTCTTGCGTGACATTCCGACCAGTAGCGGCAGACCGAGAGACTGGAGCGACGCCAGACGACTGAGCAGTTGCAGGTTGTGCTCGAGGGTCTTGGCAAAGCCGAACCCCGGATCCAGCAACAGCCGTCCGGCGTCGATCCCTGCGGCCTCGCACGCAGCCACGCGCTCCTGCAGATAATCGGCGACGACAAGCTCGATGGGCCGATCGTAGAACGGCGCGCGCTGCATCGTTCGCGGCTCTCCGCGCATGTGCATGAGACAGACAGGCAACTCGGTGCCAGCCGCCGCCTCCAGCGCCCCGGGGCGCGTCAGCGAGCGCACGTCGTTGAGCATCCCCGCTCCCGCTTCGGCGACTTCGCGAATCAGCTCGGGTGTGCTGGTATCGACCGAGACCAGCGCATCGAACTCCCGCACCAGCGCCTCGACCACCGGCAGGACCCGGTCACGCTCCTCTTCCAGCGCTACCGGCTCGGCGCCCGGGCGGGTCGACTCCCCGCCGACATCGATGATGTCGGCCCCCTCCCGCAGCAGGCGCTCGGCGTGGCGGCACGCGTCGTCCAGCCCGCGATGCCGGTTTCCATCGGAGAAGGAGTCGGGCGTCACGTTCAGAATACCCATGACGCGCGGGCGCGAGAGATCGAGCTCATGCTGACCGCAGCGCAACCGGACGCCGGCGGAGGAAGAATCTGTCATGGAAGTCCGTCGCTTGCAAAAGCGCCCACTCTAGGTAGGCCGATGCCGTTTCGCAACCGCCTAAAAATGCGGCAGGGCGCCATTTCTGAC
>NZ_CEXLVS010000009.1:7932-12912 GCF_982684285.1 Salinicola sp.
GCCGACTGTTCAAGGCCTGGAGCCTCGAAGCGCCGGTGGCCTCAAAGCCCTGACGGCCCTCCCAGGGGATCCGAGGGACGGCGGTTACCGGACTCGTCATCGGAGGCGCCTTCGTCGCCCGGCTGCGGCTCCGGATCATCGACGGGACGACCGGTCCCGGAGGTCGGGCCATCGTCACCCCAGTCCTTCGGCGGACGCGGCTTGCGGCCTTCCATGATGTCCTTCAACTGAGCCGCGTCGATGGTCTCGTACTGCATCAGGGCTTCAGCCATCAGATCGAGCTTGTCGCGGTTGTCTTCGAGAATCTTGCGCGCCATGGCGTAGCATTCGTCGATGATGCGACGAACTTCCTTGTCGAGCCGGGTCGATGTCTCCCCGGAGCTCAACTTGCCACCGCCCTGACCGGGGCCGCCGAGGAACTGGTGCGACTCGTCCTCGTCGTACATCAGCGGCCCCATCTCCTCGGACAGCCCCCACTTGGCCACCATGCTGTGAGCGAGTTCGGTCGCCCGCTTGATGTCGTTGGAGGCGCCGGTGGTGACCCCATTCGGCCCCAACGTCATCTCTTCGGCGATCCGGCCGCCGAACAGGGAGCAGAGCTGGCTGATGATCTGCTGACGCGAGTAGCTGTAACGATCTTCCTCCGGAAGGAACATGGTCACGCCCAGCGCACGGCCGCGCGGGATGATGGTGACCTTGTAGACCGGATCGTGCTCGGGCATCACCAGGCCGATGATGGCGTGGCCGGCTTCGTGATAAGCGGTATTGAGCTTGTCCTTCTCGGACATCACCATGGAGCGCCGCTCGGCCCCCATCATGATCTTGTCCTTGGCCAGCTCGAGCTCTTCCATCCCGACGGTACGGCGATTGCGGCGCGCCGCGAACAGCGCCGCCTCGTTGACCAGGTTGGCCAGGTCGGCGCCCGAGAAGCCCGGGGTACCGCGTGCGATGATACTGGCCTGGACGCCGTCGCCCATCGGCACCTTGCGCAGGTGAACATTCAAAATGTGCTCGCGCCCCCGGATATCGGGCAGCGGCACGGTGACCTGGCGGTCGAAGCGGCCCGGGCGCAGCAGCGCCGGATCCAGCACGTCGGGACGGTTGGTGGCGGCAATGACGATGATCCCGTCGTTGGCCTCGAAGCCATCCATCTCGACCAGCAGCTGGTTCAGGGTCTGTTCGCGCTCGTCGTGGCCGCCTCCCATGCCGGAACCACGGTGGCGACCGACGGCATCGATCTCGTCGATGAAGATGATGCACGGGGCCTGCTTCTTGGCCTGTTCGAACATGTCGCGGACACGGGACGCGCCCACGCCGACGAACATCTCGACGAAGTCCGACCCGGAGATGCTGAAGAACGGCACCTTGGCTTCACCGGCGATCGCCTTCGCCAGCAGCGTCTTGCCGGTGCCCGGGGGGCCCACCATCAGCACGCCGCGGGGTATCTGCCCCCCCAGGCGCTGAAATTTCGTGGGATCCTTGAGGAAGTCGACCAGCTCGACCACTTCCTCCTTGGCCTCGTCGCAACCCGCGACGTCGGCGAAGGTGGACTTGATCTGATCCTGGCTCAGCAGCTTGGCCTTCGACTTGCCGAAGCTCATGGGGCCGCCCCGGCCGCCACCGCCGCCCTGCATCTGCCGCATGAAGAAGATGAAGATGCCCAGGATCAGCAGGATCGGGAAGCTGGCGATCAGCAAGCGCGTCCACAGGCTCTGCTCCTCGGGCTTCTGGCCGACGACCGTGACGTCATGCGCCAGCAGATCGTCCATCAGCTTGGGATCCTGGGCGGCAGGGCGAATGGTCTGGAATTGCGTGCCATCCTTGCGCTCACCGTTGATGGTGTAGCCGTCGATGGTCACGCTGCGCACCTGGTCGTTCTGGACCTGCTGCACGAACTGCGAATAGCTCGTCGTCTGAGGCGAGCTATCGACGCTAAAGTTGTTGAACACCGTCAGCAGCACGGCTGCGATGACCAACCAGAGAATTAGATTCTTCGCCATGTCGTTCAAGACACCACCCTCGTAGTACGAATCTTGCTGCCTGCGCTTGCCGTGGTCTGACACTACACCAGATGGGGGCGTTCAACCACGCTTGCAAGCCTAGCCATGAAATCCCTGCGCCAGCAGGTAGACTTCGCGGGAACGGGCCCGCGAGGCCTCCGGCTTGCGCGTCACCACCTTGCGGAAACTGCTCCGCAGATCCCGCAGGTAGTCGTCGAATCCTTCGCCCTGAAACACCTTGGCCAGAAAATGACCGCCGGGCGACAGTGTCTGCCTCGCCAGATCGAGCGCCAGCTCGACCAGGTACATCGCCTGGGGCTGGTCGATCGCCGCCATGCCGCTCATGTTCGGCGCCATGTCGGACAGCACCAGGTCGACGGGGCGATCGCCCAGCGCTGCCAGAATCGCTTCCAGCACCCGCTCTTCGGTGAAATCGCCCTGGATGAAGTCGACGCCGGCCAGCGCATCCATCTCCAGGATGTCCGAAGCGATCACCACGCCGTCGCTACCGACCTTGTCGGCGGCGACCTGGCTCCAGCCTCCTGGCGCGGCACCCAGGTCGATCACCGCCATCCCGGGCCGGAGTAACTTGTCACGCTCGTCGAGTTCCAGCAACTTATAGCTTGCACGCGAACGATAACCATCCTTCCAGGACTGCTGGACATAGCGGTCGTCGAAGTGCTCTTTCAGCCAGCCCGCGCTGCTCTTGCTCTGGCGCGTCGGGGAACCGGCGTTGTCGGGACTGGGCCTGGAGGAGCGCGCCACTGGAGATCACCTGAAAAAAGCTCGGAGTAAAGAAGGATGGAGGTACGGGCTGGAAACCGGATGCGGGAGAGGTAAGGTGCCGGTAGAGAATCGCCATCACCGCTCCAGGGCCCGCACACCAACGACATCTTTCCTGCAGCGAACGAAACCCGTACCATGTCGCGTTTCGACAGTGCGGTGGTGAGACCGATTGCAGCACCGCTGTAAAATATCGCGAAGTCCAACGGTCAGACTACCATGAGCCTATCATCCGCACAAAAGAAAGCCTTCCGCAGCATCGGCCACCATCTCCAGCCGGTCGTCACCGTGAGTGAAAACGGCTTGAGCGAAGGCGCCCAGCAGGAGCTCGAGCGCGCCCTGCGCGATCACGAACTGATCAAGATCAAGCTGGCGATCCCCGAACGGGAAGATCGCCAGGCCATGATCGAGGAGCTGATCGAGCTCTCCGGCGCGGAACTGGTCCAGTCGCTGGGCAAGACGGCGCTACTCTACCGCCACAATCCGAAAGCCAACCCCAAGCTCTCCAACATCCAGCGCGCCGAAGAGCACCACGGGCGGCACTGAGCCACCGCGCTTCGCGCGAGCCGTAAGCTCGTAAGCTCGTAAGCTCGTAAGCTGTAAGTCAAACCGAAACACCCCCGAGGTTCTGCCTCGGGGGTGTTTTCTTACAGCTTAAAGCTTATGGCTTACCGCTGCCCGAAGGGCTACAGGTGCTCGACGCCGGAGATCTCGTACTCCACGTCCCCGCCCGGTGTGCGCACATTGACCACATCGCCCTCGCTCTTGCCGATCAACGCGCGGGCGATCGGTGACGTCACCGAGATCTTGCCGGCCTTGATGTCGGCCTCGTCCTCGCCGACGATCCGGTAGCGCACCTCGTCGTCGGTCTCGAGATTGAGCAGCTCGACCGTCACACCGAAGATCACCTTGCCGGTCTTCGGCATTTTGGTCACGTCGATGACCTGCGCCGCCGAGAGCTTGCCCTCGATCTCCTGGATACGCCCCTCGATGAAGCCCTGCTGCTCGCGGGCGGCATGATACTCGGCGTTCTCCTTGAGGTCGCCGTGCTCGCGGGCTTCCGCGATGTCGCTGATCACCCGGGGGCGCTCGACCCCTTTCAGCTGCTCCAGCTCCTGGCGCAGGGCCTGCTCGCCGTGGACGGTCATCGGGACTTTATTCATGGACTGCTCCTGCATGCTGTTCCTGCAGCCGCCGCACCGTGATCTCGTTGCCATACTCCAGCGCCATGCACACGGCACGCGCCCCCGCCAGCGTGGTGGCGTAGGGCACCTTGCGTGCCAGCGCGGTGCGCCGGATGACCGAGGAATCATTGATCGCCTGACGGCCTTCCGTGGTATTCACGATATAGGCGATCTCGTCGTTCTTGAGCAGATCGACGATATGCGGACGGCCTTCAAAAACCTTGTTGACGACGGCAACGGACAGACCAGCCCCTTCCAGAGCCCTGGCCGTACCCCGCGTTGCCACTAAACTGAAACCCAAGGCTAGCAGAGATTGGGCCACCTCGATAACACCTTGCTTGTCCGGCTCGCGCACCGAGAGGAATGCCTTGCGCTCCCCGGTCAGCCTCGGAATCGCTTCGCCGGCGCCCAACTGCGCCTTGTAGAAGGCTTCAGCAAAGGTGGTACCGCTCCCCATCACCTCACCGGTGGACTTCATCTCCGGCGACAGGATCGGATCGACCCCCGGGAACTTGTTGAACGGGAACACCGCCTCCTTGACGCTGTAGTAGCCGGGGATGATCTCGCGGGTGAACTGCTGCTCGACCAGGGTCGTTCCGGCCATGCAGCGTGCCGCCACCTGCGCCAGCGACGTGCCGATGCACTTGGAGACGAACGGCACGGTGCGCGAGGCGCGCGGGTTGACCTCGATGACGTAGATCTCGCCGTCCTGCCACGCCAGCTGCACGTTCATCAACCCGACCACGTTTAGCTCGACCGCCATGCGCTTGACCTGATCGCGCATCTCGTCCTGCACTTCCGCCGGCAGCGAGTACGGCGGCAGCGAGCAGGCGGAATCCCCGGAGTGCACGCCCGCCTGTTCGATATGCTGCATGATGCCGCCGATCACCACCTGCTGACCGTCGGAGACGGCATCGATGTCGACCTCGATCGCCGCGCTCAGGAAGTGATCCAGCAGCACCGGCGAGTCGTTGGAGACCTTGACCGCGTGGGTCATGTAGTTCTCCAGCTCG
>NZ_CEXLVS010000009.1:13012-35499 GCF_982684285.1 Salinicola sp.
ACGATCACCCCGACCGGCTTCTCCTTGTCGGCGATCTCGAGCACGTCCTCCAGGGTCACCGGCTCGAAGTAGAGCCGATCCGAGGTGTCGTAGTCGGTGGAGACGGTCTCCGGGTTGCAGTTGACCATGATGGTCTCGTAGCCGTCTTCGCGCATGGCGAGCGCCGCGTGGACGCAGCAGTAGTCGAACTCGATGCCCTGACCGATCCGGTTGGGTCCGCCACCCAGCACCATGATCTTCTGGCGATCGCTGACCTCCGCCTCGCACTCCTCTTCGTAGGTGGAGTACATGTAGGCGGTATCGGAGGCGAACTCGGCCGCGCAGGTATCGACGCGCTTGTAGACCGGGCGGATGTCGAGCTGCTGCCGGCGCTGGCGGAAATCGCTCTCGGAGATGCCCAGCAGCAAGGCCAGGCGCGCGTCGGAGAAGCCCTTGCGCTTGAGGCGGTATAGATCGTCGGCACTCAGATCGTGCAGCGAGCGCTTGGCGACGGCCGCTTCGGCCAGCACCAGGTCCTCGAGCTGGACCAGGAACCAGCGGTCGATATTGGTCAGCGCGAAAATCTCGTCGACACTCATGCCGCTGCGCATGGCGTCGGCGATGTAGAAGATCCGGTCGGCGCCGGCGGCCTGCAGCTCGCCCTTGATCAGCGCCATGTTCTCCTGGCCGAACTCGATCACCTTGGGGTCGAGCCCATCGACGCCGATCTCCAGCCCGCGCAGCGCCTTGTGCATCGACTCCTGGAAGGTGCGCCCGATCGCCATCACCTCGCCCACCGACTTCATCTGGGTGGTCAGGCGATCGTTGGCCTGGGGGAACTTCTCGAAGGTGAAGCGCGGGATCTTGGTGACCACGTAGTCGATCGACGGCTCGAAGGAGGCCGGCGTGGCGCCACCGGTGATGTCGTTCTGCAGTTCATCGAGGGTGTAGCCCACCGCCAGCTTGGCGGCGATCTTGGCGATCGGGAAACCGGTGGCCTTGGAGGCCAGCGCCGAGGAACGGGAGACGCGCGGGTTCATCTCGATCACCACCATGCGCCCGGTGTCGGGATCGACGCCGAACTGCACGTTGGAGCCGCCGGTCTCGACGCCGATCTCGCGCAGCACCGCAAGCGATGCGTTGCGCATGATCTGGTACTCCTTGTCAGTCAGCGTCTGCGCTGGCGCGACCGTGATGGAGTCGCCGGTGTGCACCCCCATGGGGTCGAAGTTCTCGAGCGCGCAGACGATGATGCAGTTGTCGTTCTTGTCACGAACGACCTCCATCTCGTACTCCTTCCAGCCGAGAAGGGACTCGTCGATCAGCAGCTCGTGGTTGTTTGAGAGTTCGAAGCCGCGATCGCAGATCTCCTCGAACTCCTCCTTGTTGTAGGCCACGCCGCCACCGGAGCCGCCCATGGTGTAGGAAGGCCGGATGATTACCGGGAAGCCGAGCGAAGCCTGGATCTCCCACGCCTCGTCCATGGTGTGGGCGACCTTGGCCTTGGGACACTCCAGGCCGATGTTCTTCATCGCCTTGTCGAACAGGTCGCGATCTTCGGCCTTGTTGATGGCGTCGGCGTTGGCACCGATCATCTCCACGCCGTACTTGGCGAGCACGCCGTGCTTGTCCAGGTCCAGCGCACAGTTGAGCGCGGTCTGCCCGCCCATGGTCGGCAGGATCGCCGATGGGCGCTCACGCTCGATGATCTGCTCCACCGCCTGCCAGGTGATCGGCTCGATGTAGGTGGCGTCCGCCATCACCGGGTCGGTCATGATGGTCGCCGGATTGGAGTTGACCAGAATGACGCGGTAGCCCTCTTCGCGCAGTGCCTTGCAGGCCTGGGCCCCGGAGTAGTCGAATTCGCACGCCTGCCCGATGACGATGGGGCCGGCGCCGATGATCAGAATGCTGTCGAGATCCGTACGTTTTGGCATGCGCTAACACTCGTCGAAAATGGTGGTGTCGGCGGCTGGCGCCGACCCAGGAAGACTGAATTCCAAACGGCCGAGGCCGTGCTGCGTTTTGCTGACGGCCTACACCGCGTCTCGCTGACGGGCCTGCATCATCGTCACGAAGCGATCGAACAGCGGCGAGACGTCCTGCGGCCCGGGGCTCGCCTCGGGATGACCCTGGAAACTGAACGCCGGGCGATCGGTCAGCTCGATGCCCTGCAGGGTGCCGTCGAACAGCGAACGATGAATCGCGCGCACGTTGCCGGGCAGGCTCGACTCGTCCACCGCGAAGCCGTGGTTCTGGCTGGTGATCATGACATGACCGCTGTCGAGATCCTGGACCGGATGGTTGGCGCCGTGGTGGCCATGGTTCATCTTCACCGTCCTGGCACCGGCGGCCAGTGCCAGCAACTGGTGTCCCAGGCAGATACCGAAGACCGGGATATCTGTCTCGAGCACCTTCCGGATCGCGCTGATGGCGTAGTCGCAGGGCTCGGGGTCACCCGGCCCGTTGGCCAGGAACACACCGTCCGGATTCATCGCCAGCACTTCGCTGGCCGGCGTCTGCGCCGGCACCACGGTCAGGCGGCAGCCGCGGGACGCGAGCATGCGCAGGATGTTGTGCTTGATCCCGTAGTCGTAGGCCACCACATGGTATGCCCGCTCGCTCTGGGTCGTGTCGGCATAGCCCTGGCCCAGCGTCCACTCGCCCTCGGTCCACTCGTAGATGGATTCACAGGAGACTTCCCTGGCCAGGTCCATTCCCTTGAGGCCAGGAAAGGCCTGGGCTTCCGCCAGCGCCCGCGCGACCGCATCGTCACCCTCGGCTTCGGCGCCGGCCAGAATGGCGCCGTTCAGCGATCCCTTGCTGCGCAGGATGCGCGTCAAGCGACGCGTGTCGATGTCGGCGATGCCGATGACGTTCTGCGATGCCAGATACTCGGAGAGCGTGGTCGTGCTGCGGAAATTGCTGGCGATCAGCGGCAGGTCGCGAATCACCAGACCAGCGGCGCGGATGTGGTGCGATTCGACGTCCTCGCCATTGATGCCGGTATTGCCGACGTGGGGGTAGGTCAGGGTCACGATCTGGCGGGTATAGGAGGGGTCGGTGAGAATTTCCTGATAACCGGTCATGGCGGTATTGAAGACCACCTCCCCGCTGGTCTGCCCATCGGCTCCGATCGCGACGCCGTGAAATACACTGCCGTCTTCGAGAGCCAGTATCGCGGGTCTGTTCAAGGCAACATCCTCCTTAACTGGTCATCAACAAATTGCGTCGAGGTGTAGCATCACGCCCCTTCGTGCACTGACCGGAGCCGCCGCAAGGTCGTAAAAAAGCGGGACGAAATCCGGAAAACCGGTTTCATCCCGCTTATTGTCCTGTTGCTGCATCATCTGCGGCGAATCTCTACTGCCTGCGGCACTGGCCCGGCCAAATTGGCGAAATGATACCGGAAACCGACGATCGGCTCCAGTGCCGATCGCGATTCGACCCGATCGGCGTCATCTGTCACCGGATCACGCCGATCGGGGCCATACCGACTCGGGCAGCTCGCCTGGCGCTAGTCTTTCAATCCCAGCACGTCCTGCATGTCGTAGCGCCCGGCATCCCGCGCGGCGAGCCAGCGCGCCGCACGCACCGCGCCCTTGGCGAAGGTCATGCGGCTGGAGGCCTTGTGGGTGATCTCGATGCGCTCACCCTCGGTGGCAAACAGTACCGTGTGCTCGCCGACGATATCGCCCGCCCGCACGGTGGCGAAGCCGATCTCCTTGTCGCTGCGTGGCCCGCACTGGCCGACCCTCTCGAACACGCCGTACTCCTTGAGCGGACGCGCCAGGGCATCGGCCATCACCTCGCCCATCTTAAGCGCGGTGCCCGAGGGCGCATCGACCTTGTGGCGGTGGTGCGCCTCGATCACCTCGATGTCGTAGCCCTCGTCGCCCAGCGCGCGGGCGGCGGTGGCGAGCAGATTGAGGGTCAGGTTGACGCCGACGCTCATGTTGGGCGCGAAGACCATCGCCACACGCTCGCGATAACCGTCGAGTTCGGCCAACTGGGCCTCGTCGAGGCCGGTGGTGCCGATCACGATCGCCTTGCCGTGGTCGGCACAGAAGGCGAGATTGGCCAGGGTGGTGGCGGGCGAGGTGAAGTCGATCAGCACATCGAAGTCGTCGGCGATGGCGGCCAGGTCGTCAGTGGCGGCCACGCCCAGGCGGCCGACGCCGGCGAGTTCGCCCAGGTCGGCACCGACCAGCGAGCTGCCGGCGGAGACGCTGCCGCCGGCCAGGCCGACCCCGTCATCCTGCTGCACGGCACTGATCAGGGTGCGGCCCATGCGGCCGGCGGCGCCGACAATGGCGATACGGGGGGCGTGAGAAGGCATGCGGTCTCCAGCGGTAGGTAAGCGTCGCGGCAGTATAACAACTGCCGCCGGGGCCCGCGCCACGCCAGTCTGCGCCACCGGCGCCCCTGACGGCGCTCTGGACGCCCCGGCAGCGCTGCGACATACTAGCGCCCCATCGCAAATAAGAATCATGCGTAACTAGGTGCTGTCTGAAAAGTCGACGAGCGAAGGCCAGGCAAGGCAAAAATCGGCGAAAACGCGGAGTTTACGGGTTGTAAATGAGCATTTTGAGTCGATTTTTAACGCCGCATGGGCGAGCGCAGTACTTTTCAGACAGTGCCTAATCCATCAGCCCCACAGCCGGGACCTCGCCGTGACTCAGCCACGCTCACTCTTCGCCGGATACGCCGCCAGGCTCGCCCGTCTCGCCGTCATCACCCTCGCCCTCGGCGGCGCCACCTGCGCCTGGGCCGACCCGATCACGGTGACCGATATCGCCGGGCGCCAGGTGAGCGTCGAGGCGCCGGTGCAGCGCGTCATCCTCGGCGAGGGGCGCCAGATCTATCTGCTCGCCGCGCTCGAGCCCGACAGCCCGTTCGCCCACGTGGTGGGCTGGCGCCACGACCTCGCCGAGGCCGACCCGGACAACTACGCCGCCTACGCCGCCAAGTTTCCCGAGATGAAGCAGATCCCCACCTTCGGCGGCTTCAAGGATGGCACCTTCGACGTCGAGCAGGCCGCCAGCCTGCACCCCGACGTGGTGCTGATGAACCTCGAGGCCAAGGCCGCCACCGAGGACGCCGGCTACGACACCAAGCTGGCCGCGCTGGGCATCCCGATCGTCTACGTCGATTTCCGCGAGAAGCCGCTCGAGCACACCATCCCCTCGATGCGCCTGATGGGGCGCCTGCTCGGCGACACCCAGCGCGCCGACGCCTTCATCGACTTCGCCGAGGCGCAGCTGGCCTGGGTCACCGACAAGATCGCCGCCGCCGACCCGGCGCAGCCCAAGGTGTTCATCGATCGCGCCGGTGGCTACTCGGACGACTGCTGCATGAGCTTCGGCCCCGGCAACTTCGGCGAGTACGTCGAGCTCGCCGGCGGACACAACATCGCCGACGGCATCATCCCCGCCACCTTCGGCACCCTCAACCCGGAGCAGATCATCGCCGCCAACCCCGATCAGGTGGTGGTCACCGGCGGCAACTGGGGCGCCTACGTCCCCGGCGGCAACTGGGTCGGCGTGGGGCCGGGGGCGGACATGCAGAAGGCCCGGGCCAAGCTCGAGCAACTGACCCACCGCACCGCCATGACCGGCATCGAGGCGGTGAAGAGCGGCCAGGTCCACGCCATCTGGCACCAGTTCTACAACAGCCCCTACTACTTCGTGGCGGTGCAGCAGCTGGCCAAGTGGTTCCACCCGGAGCTGTTCGCCGATCTCGACCCCGAGGCCACCCTGCGCGAGCTGCATCAGCGCTTCCTGCCGGTGGACTACGCCCCCGGCTACTGGGTATCCCTGCATGACGACTGAGAGTTCCCGCGTGGCCGCCGCGCCGCCGCGCCCGGCCTCCTTCACCCCGGCCGCGGCCGAGGACGCCAACCTCTATCGCCGGTTGGTGCTGCGGCGCCAGTTGATCCTGGCCGCGCTGGCCCTGGCGCTGTTCGCCAGCCTGTGCGTCGACCTCGCCCTGGGGCCGGCGCGCTTCGGTCTCGACCAGGTGATCGCGGCGCTCTTCACCCCCGGCTCGGTGGAGGATTCGCTGCGGGTGATCCTGTGGCAGATCCGCATGCCGGTGGCGCTGATGGCGCTGGTGGTGGGCGCCAGCCTGTCGATCGCCGGGGCCCAGATGCTGACCATCCTCAGCAATCCGCTGGCCAGCCCCTTCACCCTCGGCATCTCCGCCGGGGCCAGCTTCGGCGCCGCGCTGGCGCTGGCCTTCGGGGTGACCCTGGTGCCGGCGCTGGTCGACTACGCGATTCCGCTCAACGCCTTCATCATGGCGATGCTGACCGCGCTGGCGATCCACTTCCTGAGCATGCGCCGCGGGGTGACGATCGAGACCATCGTGCTGCTGGGCATCGCCATGGTGTTCATCTTCAACTCGCTGATGGCGCTGATCCAGTTCTTCGCCAGCCAGCAGGCGGTCTCCGCGGTGGTGTTCTGGACCATGGGTAGCCTGACCAAGGCGACCTGGCCCAAGCTCGGCATCGCCTTCGCCGTACTCGCGGTGGTGGTACCGCTGCTGGCCCGCCACGGCTGGGCGCTGACCGCCATGCGCCTGGGCGACGCCAAGGCCGAGAGCCTGGGGGTCAAGCCGCGGGCGCTGCGCCTGGAGGTGTTGATCATGGTCTCGCTGCTGGCGGCAATCGCCGTCTCCTTCGTCGGCACCATCGGCTTCGTCGGACTGGTCGGGCCGCATATCGCGCGCCTGCTGCTGGGCGAGGATCAGCGCTTCTTCCTGCCCGGCTCGGCGCTGTGCGGGGCACTGATGCTCTCGGTGGGCTCGGTGCTGTCGAAGGTGATCATCCCCGGCACCATCATTCCGATCGGCATCATCACCTCGCTGGTGGGGATTCCGTTTTTCCTGTTCTTGATCCTCAACCATAAGAAGAACGCATGGTAACGCTGACGCTCGACCGTCTCTCGGCGCGCTACGGCCGCCGCCAGATCCTCGCCGATATCTCCACGCCGCCGCTGCACGGCGGCCAGGTGGTGGCGCTGCTCGGCCCCAACGCGGCGGGCAAGTCGACCCTGTTCCGGCGCATCCTGGGGCTGCTCGAGGGGGATGGCGAGGTGCGCATCACCGGCACCAGCAGCGAGCGCCCGATCGCCTACATGCCCCAGGACAACGGCGCCACCGCGGTGCTGACGGTCTACGAGGCGGTGCTGCTGGCGCGTATGCAGGGGCGCCGTCTCAAGGTGGCGGATGCCGACCTCGACGAGGTCGACAAGGCGCTGGCGGCGCTCGGCATCGATACCCTGGCCGGGCGCGACATCGGCAATCTGAGCGGCGGCCAGCGGCAGCTGGTGGGCGCGGCCCAGGCGCTGGTGCAGTCCCCCGACATCCTGCTGCTGGACGAGCCCACCTCGGCGCTCGATCTCCACCGCCAGATCAGCCTGCTCGGCATCCTGCGCCGACTGGCCCAGGAGCGGAACATGCTGATCATCGCCGCGCTCCACGATCTCGGCCACGCCTTGCGCTTCGCCGACCAGGCGCTGGTGATCGAGAGCGGGCGACTGGTCGACTGCGGCCCCTGCGAACAGGTGGTGACACCGCAGATGCTGCGCCGCACCTTCCAAGTCGAGGCGCGCATCGAGCCCTGCTCCCAGGGGAGACCGCAGTTGATCGTCGAAGCCGCCATCTAGGTTTTGTACGAAAACTGCCTACACTCGGCGACTTTTCGTACAGAACCTGGTCACTCGCGCCCTAGTCACTGGTGCCGAGCCGCCGCCGCGCCCACCTCAGCCGCCGCCCCTCCAGCGCCGCCAGCATGGCGCCCCCCAGTACCAGCGGCAGGGCCAGCACGAAGCCGCTGGAGAGCGGCTGCCCGAACAGCCACAAATCCGCCAGCACCGGCCAGATCAGCGCCACGTACTCGAACGGCGCCAGCCGAGAGACCTCGGTCATGCGCAGCGCCAGCGTCATGCAGATATGCGCCGCGCCGCCGAACAGCCCAGCCAGCACCAGCAGCAACAACGTCGGCCACGCCACCGTGACCCAGCCCAAGGTGACGGTGGCCAGCCCCGCCAGCGTGGTCACCAGCACGAAGTAGAACGCGATCGAGGCGGGCGTCTCGGTGCGCGAGATGCGCCGCACCGTGAGCAGCGCCCCGGCCGTGAGCAGGGCAGCGGCGATGCCCAGGGCGTAACCGGTGAGCCGCGCGGCCGTCGGGCCGCCGCGCAGCTCGGGCAGGATCAGCACGCCCACCCCGACGAGTACCAGCGTCAGTGCCGCCAGGCGATGCCGGGTGAGGCGCTCGCCCAGCAGCAGGATCCCGCCCAGCGCCAGGGCCACCGGCGCCAGCTGAGCCAGCAGGGTCGCCTCCGCCACCGGCAGCCGCGCCACCGCCGCGAAGGAGGCGAACATCGCCGCCGCCCCCAGGCCCGAGCGCAGCAGATGGCCGAGCGGCCGCCGGGTGGCCAGGGCGCGCGGGAATTCGCGCCGCCACAGCATGAAGACGACGATCGGCAGCAGCGCGAAGGCGGAGCGAAAGAACACGGTCTGTCCCAGCGGCACCTCGTCGCTGACCGCCTTGACGCAGACCAGCATGCCGGCGAACAGCAGCCCCGATAGCAGCCGCAGCAGAATGCCGGCCAGCGGCCGGTCCGGGGTGTCGTGCATGGAAAGGCGTCTCCTCGAGGGCGGGATGATTCGGCTTCAGCGAGCGGGCGCCATTATACCCGGGCGTACCTCGGCTCGCCCGGGATGGACAACGGTCCGTATTGCCATACGCTAAGCAGAGACGAAGCCATCGCCGCCACCGGAGCCGTCATGCCCGCGCGTTCCCGCTCTACACCCTATTCTCTCGCCTCCGCCGCCCTGCTGGCACTCGCCGCGCTGGGGCTGGCCGGCTGCAGCGCCACCCCGCACCGCACCGCCCTGGCCCCCGACGCGCTGCTCGCGAGCACACCGAATATCGAATGGTGCGGCACCCTGGCGCTGCCATCGAAGTGGCAGGACGGCACCCCGGTGGGCGGGCTCTCCGACCTCGGCTGGGACAAGGACGATTCGCTGCTGTTCCTGATCTCGGATCGCGGCTGGCTGCACCGGGCGCGGCTGGCGTTCAGCGGCAGCGGCGAGTTGCGCGGCTACGAACCGCTGGATACCTATCCGTTGCGCGGCGAGGACGGCGCCATCCTGGCGAGTGCCAGCAGCGATGCCGAGGCGCTGGCGCTGGAGAACGCGGACGACGGCGTGCGCGGCAATACCCAACTGGTGATCGGCTTCGAAGGAACGGCGGGGAGCGACGCCCGCTGGCAGCGCTTTCTGCCGTCGGGCATTGCCAGCGGGCCGGCACAGCGTCCGGCCGGCCTCTCGGACATCAGGCCCAACGGCGGCCTGGAGGCGCTGACCGATACCCCCGATCACGGTCTGATCGGGGGTATCGAGAACCCGCCAGATGGCTGGCCGGAGAAGATGACACGGCTGTTCACCCTGGACGGCTCCCGGGAGTGGCGTTATCCGCTGGCGGCCAACGCCAACAGTGCGCTGACCGCCCTCGAAACGCTGGATGACGACCTGCTGGCGCTGGAGCGCGCCTACACGCCGCCAGCCTCGCTGGTGATTCGGCTGAGGCGGGCGCATCTCGCCGACGACGGCAGCGTCACGGTCACCGAACTGGCCCGGCTATCCAACGGCGATGGCTGGTCGCTGGACAACTTCGAAGGCCTGACCCGCCTCGGCGGCCAGCGCTACCTGATGGTGAGCGACGACAACTTCAGCCTGATGCAGCGCACCCTGCTGACCTGTTTTGCGGTTACCGAAAACGGCACGGCGACGCCGTAGAGCCGACGCACACGGTCGTTCCCGGCGGGAGCCGTCTCCCGCCGATCTCCCCCTCCTTCGCTCCCTCGGCCTTCACCTATGCAAGACCAAGCATAATGATTTCCGCTAGTTGCCATTTCCGTTCACGGATTCGATCCTGCCGTCTCTTGCTGGTGGACATGGCAACAATAAGAAGAAATGTTCATACATTCTTCGCTCAAGCCCAAGGGCGCTTCTGCCGATGTAGAGCACGCGGTGTCTTCCCGGTCACGCGGTGTCTTCCCGGTAGTGCCGGCAGCGCCATCGACACGATAATCAAGAAGAGGGTTCAGGATGAGTGGGATCAATCAGGCCGTGCTGGATACCGGCGGCAACACCTCGGCGGGATTCTTCTCCCGCGAGAGAACGGTAGCGGGACCCAACTTCAATCGCTGGCTGGTGCCCACGGCAGCGCTGGCGATCCATCTCTGTATCGGCATGGCCTACGGCTTTTCCGTGTTCTGGCTTCCCATGAGCCAGGAGATCGTCGACGCACCGGCAAGCTGCGCGAATATCGGGCTGTTCCAGGCGCTGACCACGACGAGCTGCAACTGGAGCGTTCCCCAGGTCACCTACGTCTTCGGCATCTTCATCGCGATGCTCGGTGTCTCGGCAGCCATATGGGGTGCCTGGCTCGAGCATGCCGGACCGAGAAAGGCCGGCTGCATCGCGGCGGCTTGCTGGGGGGGTGGCCTGATCGTCGGCGGCATCGGGGTCATGCAGCATCAACTGTGGCTGGTCTATCTCGGCTGCGGCGTGCTGGGCGGTATCGGCCAGGGTCTGGGCTACATCACTCCGGTATCGACCCTGATCAAGTGGTTCCCGGACCGCCGCGGCATGGCCACCGGCTTTGCCATCATGGGCTACGGCGGCGGCGCCATGGTCGGCGCGCCGCTGGCGGTTCTGCTGATGAACCACTACTCCACCGGCGGCGGCACCGGGGTCGCCATGACGCTGATCACCATGGGCGTCATCTACGCCATCGTCATGGCCTGCGGTGCCATCGGCTTCCGCGTGCCGCCCAACGGCTGGAAGCCGGCAGGCTGGACGGCGCCGAAGAATGCCAAGGCCAACACCATGATCACCCAGGGCCACGTGCACCTGAACACGGCGTGGAAGACCCGACAGTTCTGGCTGATCTGGGGCGTGCTGTTCCTCAACGTGACCGCCGGCATCGCGGTGATCTCCATGGCCAGCCCCATGCTGCAGGACGTCTTCGGCGGCGCCCTGGTCGGTCTCGCCGACCGCTCCGCCGCGCTGAGCGAGGCACAGCAGGCGGCGGTGGTCGCCGCGGCTGCCGGCCTGGTCGGCCTGATCAGCCTGTTCAACAGCGTCGGACGCCTGTTCTGGGCCTCGCTGTCGGACAAGATCGGGCGCAAGAACACCTACTACTGCTTCTTCGCCATCGGCATCGTGATGTACTGCCTGCTGCCGATGTGGGGCCACCTGGGCATGGCCGGGCTGTTCGTGATCTCGATCTGCGTCATCCTCAGCATGTACGGCGGCGGATTTGCCACGGTGCCCGCCTATCTCGCCGATATCTTCGGCACCCAGATGGTCGGCGCCATCCACGGCCGCCTGCTCACCGCCTGGACCGCAGCCGGCCTGGTCGGCCCGCTGATCATCGCCGCCCTGCGCCAGGCCCAGCTCGATGCCGGCGTCGAGGCCAGCCTGGTCTACGACCGCACGCTCTACATCATGGCCGGCCTGCTGTTCCTGGGCCTGATCTGCAACGCCCTGGTCAAGCCGGTCAAGCCGGAGCAGCAGATGAGCGACGACGAACTGGCCCGTGAGCGCGCGCTGCAGAAGGAAGATAGCGTCTCCTCCAATGCCGAGACCGCGGCTCGCGGCAGCTTCGGTATCGGTGGCGTGCTGGCCTGGCTCGGCGTGGGCGTGCCGTTCCTGATCGGACTCTACATCGCCCTGGCCAAGGCGGCCGCGCTGTTCTGATACCGGCGCACTGCCCCTGAACGACGGCCGGACACGATCGTGTCCGGCCCTCTACGCCCTGTCCCCCGCCAGCAGCGCCTCGAACGTCTCCACCTCGCCACATCGATCCGCCGCGTAGCCGGTCAGTGATTCGAGCTGAGCGAGAAATCCCCTGGATCCCATGAACGTCAGCAGCTCCTGGACATTCTGCTGCCGCAGCCGATCCTCGGGGCAGACCAGCAGGTAGTGTTCGGTGGAGAGCGGCTCGAAGTCGAGCCCGAACTGCGCCGCCGCCGCTTCCAATCCAAAACCGACATCGGCCATGCCCGAGGCGACGTAGGCCGCCACCGCCGTGTGGGTGAACTCCTCCCGTTCGGCGCCCTGGATCTGGGCCTCGCCGATCCCCTCCTCCTCCAGCAGCAGATTGAACAGGATCCGCGTGCCGGAGTGCTCGTCGCGATTGATGAAGCGCACCCCGGGTCGGGTGAGATCGCTCAGCCCTCCGATGCGATCGCGATCCGCGGCGCGCAGGATCAACCCCTGGCGCCGGGTCACGAATCGGATCACGCGCAACTTTTGGCGCCCCAGTGGCCGCCGGTAGACCCGCATCACCCGCGCCGCCAACCGCGGGCAGGTGGGCAGATGAAAGCTGGCCAGGTCGCACTCGCCGCGCTCCATGGCACTCAGCGCTTCCCCGGGATGGCAGTAACGCAGATCGAGTTCGCTGCAGCTCTCCGGCAACAGCGCCACCGCGTAGCCGTGGGTGGCGTGCAGTCGCAATACCGGGTGGGCGCCCTCCAGCAACTGCTGCAACTGGTTGTTGAGCTCCGAGGCCATGCTGTCGATCTGCGGCCCCAGACGCGCCTTCACCCGCTGCTCCGACCACAGCAGCTTCTCCCCCAGGGGGGAGAGCCGGGTGCCGTGGCCCTTGCGCATCTCCACCAGCGCCATGCCGAAGAACGCCTCGCCACGATTGAGCAGATTCCAGGCGTGACGGTAGGAGACACCGGCGGCTTCGGCGGCGCGCGTCAGCTTGCCGGACTCGCGCAGATTGGCGAGCAGGCGAAACAGCACCGGGTCGAGCAGCTCGCCATCGTCACTGCGGAACAGCCAGGCTGGGGTGATATTCAACTTTTTTCTAAGCATCTTCGTTCATATTTTTTGCGCCTCCGGGGAGTGCTAGTTTGGCGAATAGCGGGACCCTGACTTAAACCAGTTAAGAACGACGATTCCTATAAGACGATTGGACGAGTCCCGGCATGCGTGAAGCCACCGTCGGGCACAGACCAGCAACTTGATGAGACGATCAGGCCATGTCACACGCTAGTCCGCAGGCCGCCGACACCTGGACGTCGGCGCAGATCCAGGCCGTTGTCGACGAGCACCGCTCGTTGCCGGGCGCCATGCTGCCGACGCTCCACGCGCTCCAGGACCGCTTCGGCCATATCCCCGAGGCGGCGATCCCGATCATCGCCGAGGCGCTGCGCCATACCCGCGCCGAAGTCCACGGCATCATCAGCTTCTATCACCACTTCCGTACCCAGCCGCCGGGACGCCACGTGATCCAGGTGTGCCGCGCCGAGGCGTGCCAGGCGGTGGGCGCGCGGGCGCTGGAGGCGCACGTCAAGTCCGCGCTGGGGGTCGACTACCATCAGACCACGGCGGATCGCGAATTCACCCTGGAGCCGGTCTACTGCCTCGGCAACTGCGCCTGCGGCCCCTCGCTACGGGTCGACGACGAAGTCCACGGCCGCATGGACGCCGCCGGCTTCGACCGGCTGGCGGCCCAGCTCAGCGCCACCGTGGTGGAGGTGAAGTGATGACGACCACGATCTATGTGCCCTGCGACACCACTGCCCGTTCGCTCGGCGCCGACGCCGTGGCGGCACGCCTGACGCGGGCCGCCGAGCGCCTGGGCGTGGCGATCCAGCTCAAGCGCAACGGCTCCCGCGGGCTGTTCTGGCTGGAGCCGCTGGTGGAGGTCGAGACCGCGGCGGGCCGGGTGGCCTACGGCCCGGTGGCGCCCACCGACGTCGACGACCTGGTCGAGGCCGGGCTGTTCGAGGGGCGCCAGGAACACGTGCTGGCCCTCGGCGACATCGAGGATCACCCCTATCTGGCGCGCCAGCAGCGCCTGACCTTCTCGCGCATCGGCCTCACCGATCCGCTGTCGCTCGAGGATTACACCGCACGGCAAGGCTTCGCCGGCCTGCAAAACGCGCTGGCGCTGCCCCCCCAAGGCATCGTCGACGAGGTCAAGGCCTCGGGGTTGCGCGGGCGTGGCGGCGCTGCCTTCCCTACCGGCATCAAGTGGCAGACGGTCCACGACACCCCGGCGGCGCAGAAGTACATCGTGTGCAATGCCGACGAGGGTGACTCCGGTACCTTCGCCGATCGCCTGGTGATGGAGTGCGACCCCTTCATGCTGATCGAGGGGATGACCATCGCCGGGCTCGCCGTGGGCGCCACCCAGGGCTATATCTACCTGCGCTCGGAGTATCCGCTGGCCCAGGCGATGCTCGACGAGGCGATCGCCCGCGCCGAGGCGGCCGGCTATCTGGGCGAGAACATCCTCGACAGCGGCCAGGCCTTCCACCTCGAAGTGCGCCTGGGCGCCGGGGCCTATATCTGCGGCGAGGAGACCTCGCTGCTGGAGAGCCTGGAGGGCAAGCGCGGGCTGGTTCGCGCCAAGCCGCCGCTGCCAGCCATCGAGGGCCTGTTCGGTCAGCCTACCGTGGTCAACAACGTGCTCTCGCTGGCCGCGGTGCCGTTCATCCTCGACCAGGGCGGCCAAGCCTACGCCGACTACGGCATGGGCAGGTCCCGCGGCACCCTGGCGCTGCAGCTGGCCGGCAACGTCGAGCGTGGCGGCCTGGTGGAACTGGCGTTCGGTACCACCCTGCGCGAGCTGATGGAGAGCTTCGGCGGCGGCACGCGTAGCGGCCGCCCGCTCAAGGCGGTGCAGGTGGGCGGGCCGCTGGGCGCCTATCTGCCCCAGAGTCAGTGGGACAGCCCCATCGACTACGAAGGCTTCGCCGCCTTCGGGGGCGTGGTCGGCCACGGCGGCGTGGTGATGTTCGACGACAGCGTCGACATGGGCGATCAGGCCCGCTTCGCCATGGAGTTCTGCAGCGTCGAGTCCTGCGGCAAGTGCACCCCGTGCCGAATCGGCGCCGTGCGCGGCGTGGAGGTGATCGACCGTATTCGCGCCGGCGAGCGGGCGGAGGAGAACCTCGCCCTGCTCTCCGATCTCTGCGACACCATGGTCGATGGTTCGCTCTGTGCCATGGGGGGCATGACCCCGTTCCCCGTACAGAGCGTGATGAAGCATTTTCCCGATGACCTGACACCGCGACAAGCCGAAGGCGGGAGGTAGTCATGCTGCAACATTTCGATCCGAAACAGTTCGACCGCGATCTGGGAACACCGGCAAGACTCTCGGAAACCCTGGTTCCGCTGACTATCGATGGCGTCGAGATCAGCGTACCGGAGGGCACCTCGGTACTGCGTGCCGCAGCGCTCGCCGGCATCACCATTCCCAAGCTGTGCGCGTCCGACAACCTCGAGGCCTTCGGCTCCTGCCGCCTGTGCGCCGTCGAGATCGAGGGCCGGCGCGGCTACCCCGCCTCCTGCACCACGCCGGTGGCCGAGGGCATGGCGGTCACCACCCAGAACGGCAAGCTGGCCAAGCTGCGGCGCAACGTCATGGAGCTCTACATCTCCGACCATCCGCTGGACTGCCTGACCTGCCCCGCCAACGGCGACTGCGAACTGCAGGACATGGCCGGCGCGGTGGGCCTGCGCGAGGTGCGCTACGGCTTCGACGGCGCCAATCACCTGGATGCCGAGATCGACGACTCCAACCCCTACTTCAGCTTCGACCCCAGCAAGTGCATCGTCTGCTCGCGCTGCGTGCGCGCCTGTGGCGAGGTCCAGGGCACCTTCGCCCTGACCATCGAAGGGCGCGGTTTCGACTCCAAGGTCGCCGCCAGCCAGAACGAGCCGTTCATGGACTCGGAGTGCGTCTCCTGCGGCGCCTGCGTGCAGGCCTGCCCGACGTCGACGCTGATGGAGAAGAGCGTCATCGACCACGGCGTGCCCGAGCACAGCGTGGTGACCACCTGCGCCTACTGCGGCGTGGGCTGCTCCTTCGAGGCGCAGATGAAGGGCGACAAGCTGGTACGCATGGTGCCCTACAAGGGTGGCGACGCGAATCATGGCCACTCCTGCGTCAAGGGACGCTTCGCCTTCGGCTACGCCACCCACAAGGATCGCATTCGCGAACCGATGATCCGCGACAGCATCGACCAAGCGTGGCGCCCCGTCGCCTGGGACGAGGCGATCGCCTTCGCCGCGCGACGCCTCCGGGAGACCCAGGCGAAGCACGGTCGCGAGAGCATCGGCGGCATCACCTCGTCGCGCTGCACCAACGAAGAGACCTATCTGGTCCAGAAGCTGATCCGCGCCGCCTTCGGCAACAACAACACCGATACCTGCGCGCGGGTGTGCCACTCGCCCACCGGCTACGGCCTCAAGACCACCCTGGGCGAGTCCGCCGGCACCCAGACCTTCGACTCGGTGATGAAGGCCGACACCATTCTGGTGATCGGCGCCAACCCCACCGACGCCCACCCGGTGTTCGCCTCGCAGATGAAGCGCCGCCTGCGCCAGGGCGCCACGCTGATCGTCGCCGACCCGCGGCGGATCGACCTGCTCAAGACGCCCCACGGCGGCAGGAGCCTGCACCTGCCGCTCAAGCCGGGTACCAACGTGGCGCTGGTGAATTCGCTGGCCCATGTGGTGGTGACCGAAGGGCTGGAAGACGCCGACTTCATCGCGAAACGCTGCGACAGCGACGCCTATCAGCGCTGGCGTGACTTCATCCAGGAACCCCAGAACTCCCCGGAAGCCCTCGAGACCGTGACCGGCGTGCCTGCCGTGCAGGTCCGCGAGGCGGCCCGCGCCTACGCCAACGCCGCCAACGGGGCAATCTACTATGGCCTGGGCGTCACCGAGCACAGCCAGGGTTCGACCATGGTGATGGGCATCGCCGACCTCGCCATGGCCACCGGCAACATCGGCCGCGAGGGTGTCGGGGTCAATCCGCTGCGCGGCCAGAACAACGTCCAGGGCTCCTGCGACATGGGCTCGTTTCCCCACGAACTGCCGGGCTACCAGCACGTCGCCGATCCCGCCGTGCGCGAGAAGTTCGAGACGCTCTGGCACACCACCATCGACGATGAACCGGGGCTGCGCATTCCCAACATGTTCGACGCCGCCATCGCCGGCACCTTCAAGGGGCTCTACGTCCAGGGCGAGGACATCGCCCAGTCCGATCCCAACACCCAGCATGTCGAGGCGGCGCTGACCGCGCTGGACTGCCTGATCGTGCAGGACATCTTCCTCAACGAGACCGCCAAGTACGCCCATGTGCTGCTGCCCGGCTCCACGTTCCTGGAGAAGAACGGCACCTTCACCAATGCCGAGCGGCGTATCAACCGCGTGCGCAAGGTGATGCCGCCGGTGGCCGGCAAGGAGGACTGGGAGGTCACCCAGGCGCTGTCCAACGCGCTGGGCTACCCGATGCACTACACCCACCCCTCCGAGATCATGGATGAAATCGCCCAGTTGACACCGACCTTCACCGGCGTCAGCTATGCCAGGCTCGAGGAGCTGGGCAGCATCCAGTGGCCGTGCAACGACGCCTTCCCCGACGGCACCCCGACCATGCACGCGCTGGACTTCCCCATCGGCAAGGGCAACTTCGCCATCACCGAATACGTCGCCACCGAGGAGCGCGCCAGCCGACGCTATCCACTGTTGCTGACCACCGGGCGCATCCTCAGCCAGTACAACGTCGGCGCCCAGACCCGACGTACCGACAACAGCGCCTGGCACGCCGAGGACGTGCTGGAGATCCATCCGTCGGACGCCGAGGTCCGCGGCCTGCGCGACGGCGACTGGCTGGGCATCAGCAGCCGCGTCGGGCGCACGGTGCTGCGCTGCCGTGTCAGCGACCGCATGGCGCCGGGCGTGGTCTACACCACCTTCCACCATCCGGGCAGCGGCGCCAACGTGATCACCACCGACAACTCCGACTGGGCCACCAACTGTCCGGAGTACAAGGTGACGGCGGTGCAGGTGGAAAAGGTCTCCCAGCCCTCGTCCTGGCAGCAGCATTTCCGCCAGTTCGACGAACGTCAGCAACGTTATCTGGAATCCGCCGAGGCGGCGCTCAAATGAGCGCCGCCGGCCACTCTTTCGACGTCAGGGAGCGCGCGAGATGAGCGATTCGAGCATGAATGATGCGGGCCATGGCGGGCCAACCGCGCCGCTGATCAAGATGGTCAATCAGATCAGCGCCAACAACCTGCACCATGGTGACGACGCCCAGGCGGCCGAACTGGTCGCCACGCACCTCAAGAAATTCTGGGCGCGCAGCATGAAGCGCCAGATCATCGACTATGCCGACACGGATGGCGGCGAGTTGAGCCCGGTATCGCGCCTCGCGATCGCGCGGCTGAAGACCCTGTCGTCGACCGTCAAGGACTGGGAGGAGACCTCCGACGCGGGGTGACACGACGATAGATCGGCTGCTGGATCCTCAGGGCGCGGATCCTGGTGGAGGCTCGAGAGACGCGACCCCCGATCCGACGGAAGCGTGACAAGCAAAAGGCCTCATCCGATCTCTCGGATGAGGCCTTTCGGTTGCAGCGACCACAAGCGCTTACGGCTTCATGTCCTCGAAGAAGCGCTTCACGCCGTCGAACCAGCCCTCTTTCTTGGGCGAGTGGCGACTGGCGCTGCCCAGGCTGTCCTGGAACTTGCGCAGCAGATCCTTCTGCTCTTCGTTGAGGTTGACCGGCGTTTCGGTCACCACCTTGCAGAGCAGATCGCCCGCCGGGCCGCCGCGCACGGGCTTGACGCCCTTGCCGCGCAGCCGGAACAGCTTGCCGGTCTGGGTCTCGGGCGGAATCTTGAGCTTGACCCGTCCTTCCAGCGTCGGCACCTCGAGTTCGCCACCCAGCGCCGCATCGACGAAGTTGATCGGCACTTCGCAATGCAGATGGCGGCCATCGCGCTCGAAGATCGGGTGTGGCTTGATCTCGACCTGAACGTAGAGATCCCCCGCCGGGCCGCCGTTGAGCCCGGATTCGCCTTCGGCATTGAGCCGAATGCGGTCGCCGGTATCGACACCCGCCGGAATCTTCACCGACAGCGTACGGGTCTCGCGAACGCGACCTTCGCCATGGCACTTGCGGCAAGGCACCTTGATGCTCTGGCCGCTGCCGTGACAGGTCGGGCAGGTCTGCTGGACGGCGAAGAAGCCCTGCTGCATCCGTACCTGGCCCTGGCCGTGGCAGGTCGGGCAGGTCTCCTTGCTCGACCCCGGCTCGGCGCCACTGCCGTCGCAGTGCCCGCACTCGACGTGGCGCGGCACGCGAATGTCGACGGTGGTGCCGAACACCGCATTCTCGAGGTCGAGCTCGAGGTTGTAGCGCAGGTCGCTGCCGCGTTGCGGCGCGTTGGGATTGCGGCGACCGCCGCCCCCCCCGAAGATGTCGCCGAAGACATCGCCGAAGATATCGCTGAAGCCGCCGGCTCCGGCACCGCCGAAACCGCCGCCGCCGAATCCGCCGCCCTGGCCGTCGACGCCGGCATGACCGAACTGGTCGTAGGCCGCGCGTTTCTGGTCGTCGGAGAGCACGTCGTAGGCATCGGAGACCTCGCGGAACTTCTCCGCCGCCTGCTGATCGTCCGGATTGCGATCCGGATGGTACTTCTGCGCCAGCCGACGATAGGCTTTCTTGATGTCCTTGCCGTCGGCGCCCTTGTCGACGCCCAATACTTCGTAATAGTCACGTTGGGACATTACTGAGTCCGCCTCCGTGTCGGTGCCGTGCAAACAGCAACGCGGGAGTCGTCCGAGCTCCCGCGCTGCTGCCGATCACACGGCGTCAGACGTCGTGGTTATTGCTTTTTCTGATCGTCGTTGACTTCTTCGAACTCGGCGTCAACCACGTCATCCTCTTTCTTCTTGCCGCTGGCCTGGGCGTCGTCGGCCGGCTGGCCTTCGGCCTCGGCGCCTTCGCCCTGCCCGGCATACATCTTCTGCGCCAGGTTGCCGGAAGCTTCGGTCAGGGCATCCAGCTTGGCCTGGATGGCATCCTTGTCGTCGCCCTTGAGCGCTTCCTCGAGCTCGCCGATGGCGGTCTCGATCTTGCTCTTCTCGTCGGCATCGACCTTGTCGCCGGCCTCTTCGAGCGTCTTGCGCGAGGCGTGGATCATGCCGTCGGCCTGGTTGCGCAGGGCCACCAGCTCCTCGAACTTCTTGTCCTCGGCCTCGTGGGCCTCGGCATCCTTGACCATCTGGTCGATCTCCTCGTCGGAGAGACCGCTGGAGGACTTGATCACGATCGACTGCTCCTTGCCGGTCGCCTTGTCCTTGGCCGTGATGTGGAGGATACCGTTGGCGTCCAGGTCGAAGGCGACCTCGATCTGCGGCACGCCGCGCGGCGCCGGCGGAATGTCGGCGAGGTCGAAGCGACCCAGCGACTTGTTCTGACCGGCCTGCTTGCGCTCACCCTGCAGCGCGTGAATGGTCACGGCCGTCTGGTTGTCTTCGGCGGTCGAGAAGGTCTGGGTCTTCTTGGTCGGGATCGTGGTGTTCTTCTCGATCAGCGGCGTCATCACGCCACCCAGCGTCTCGATGCCCAGCGTCAGCGGCGTGACGTCGAGCAGCAGCACGTCCTTGACGTCACCGCCGAGCACGCCGCCCTGAATCGCGGCGCCCATGGCCACGGCTTCGTCCGGGTTGACGTCCTTGCGCGCTTCCTTGCCGAAGAACTCGGCGACCTTCTGCTGCACCATCGGCATGCGGGTCTGGCCGCCGACCAGGATCACGTCGTGGATCTCGCTGTTGGAGAGACCGGCGTCTTCCATGGCGGTCTTGCACGGGCCAAGCGAACGCTGGACCAGATCCTCGACCAGTGATTCCAGCTTGGCGCGAGTGACCTTGATCGCCAGGTGCTTGGGACCGGTGTTGTCCGCCGTGATGTAGGGCAGATTGACTTCGGTCTGCTGCGCGGAAGAGAGCTCGATCTTGGCCTTCTCGGCCGCCTCTTTCAGACGCTGCATGGCGAGGCTGTCGCCGGACAGATCGATGCCGGAATCGCTCTTGAACTGCTGGACGAGATAGTCGATCAGCTTGAGGTCGAAGTCCTCGCCACCCAGGAAGGTGTCACCGTTGGTGGCCAGCACCTCGAACTGCTTCTCACCATCGACGTCGGCCACTTCGATGATCGAGATGTCGAAGGTCCCGCCGCCCAGGTCGTAGACCGCGATGGTGCGGTCGCCGGTGGAACGGTCCATGCCGTAGGCCAGCGCGGCAGCGGTCGGCTCGTTGATGATACGCTAGACCTCGCGACCGGCAATGCGGCCGGCGGCCTTGGTCGCCTGGCGCTGGGAGTCGTTGAAGTAGGCCGGAACGGTGATGACCGCTTCGGTCACTTCTTCACCGAGATAGTCCTCGGCGGTCTTCTTCATTTTCTTCAGCACTTCGGCGCTGACCTGGGGCGGTGCCAGCTTGTTGTCGTTGACCTTGACCCAGGCGTCGCCGTTGTCGGCCTCGACGATCTCGTAAGGCACCATCTTGATGTCTTTCTGGACGACATCGTCCTTGAACTTGCGACCGACCAGACGCTTGATGGCGTACAGCGTGTTGGTCGGGTTGGTGACCGCCTGACGCTTGGCCGCCTGACCGACCAGCGTTTCGCCGTCGTCGGTGTAAGCGATGATGGAAGGCGTCGTGCGGCCACCTTCGGCGTTTTCGATCACACGAGTCTTGTCACCATCGAGTACGGCGACACAGGAGTTGGTCGTACCCAGGTCGATGCCAATGATGCGTCCCATAATTCCTCACCTCTAACTATTCGTTAACGACTCAATTCGTTTGGATGACGGCGCTTGCTGCGCGATTGCTTGCTATGTGGGGGCTGGCCGGCGCCTTTCAAGTCCCCGCCGACATTGAGTTGCAGTATCGGCCCGGCCACGGCGCCCAGCCCTCTTACCCCGCCGCCTTGCTGACCACGACCATCGCCGGCCGGATCAATCGGCCGTTGAGGGTGTAGCCCTTCTGCATGACGTCCATCACGGTATTGGGTTCCAGTTCCGGATTGGGAACCATGGTCATGGCTTCGTGGAACTGCGGATCGAACGGCTCGCCCTGGGGATCGAGCTGCTCGACACCGAACTTGCTCAGCGCGTCGAGCTGCATCCTGAGCGTAATGGAGACGCCTTCGCGATGCGTTTCGTCGACCTCCTGCATGCTTTCCAGCCCTTTCTCCAGGCTGTCGACCACCGGCAGCAGCTCCTTGACGAACTTCTCGAGCGCGAACTTCTTGGCCTTGTCGGCATCCTGTTCGGCGCGGCGGCGTGCGTTCTGCGCTTCGGCAGCGGCACGCATCGACTGATCCTTGGCGTCCGCCAGCGCCTGCTCGAGCTCCTCGACCCTGGCGGCCAGGACCTCGGCCTCGGGGTTGGCCTCCCCCTCGATGTCATCCGCCTCGTGTTCGAGCGACTCCGCGAACTGCTCCAGATCACCGTCCAACGCCTCGTTGGTGGACTGGTGCTGCGGCTCGCCGTCGCGTTCGGCGCGCTCGAGTTCTTCGTCTACGGGGTTTTGCGGATCTCTAGCCATGAATCTCTCCTGGCAAGGTGTTGTGACAGTTACTCGACAAGCGTGACGCGGATTC
>NZ_CEXLVS010000010.1:0-33907 GCF_982684285.1 Salinicola sp.
GGGGTGGCGAGGTCGGCGCGGTCATGGATGCGTTCTCTCGAGCCGGAGCGCTCGTCTTCGGTGGCGGCCATGTCGTGTTGCCGCTGCTGCAGGCCGAGGTGGTCGATCCCGGTTGGATATCGGAGAGCACGTTCCTGACCGGTTACGGGGCAGCGCAGGCCGTGCCGGGGCCGCTATTTACCTTCTCCGCCTATCTGGGGGCGGCGATGGCTCCCGGCGTCCATGGCGGGATACTGGCGGCATTGGCGACGGTCATGATTTTTTTGCCGGGCATGCTATTGCTGGTGGGCGTCCTTCCGCATTGGGACCGATTGCGCGCCTCGTCGACCGCGCAGAGGCTGATCCAGGGCACGAACGCGGCGGTGGTCGGCATTCTGGGGGCCGCGCTGTACGCCCCAATCTGGCAAGGCGCCATTGTCGAGCCGGCCGATTTCGCGCTGGCCCTGGCCGGCTTCCTGCTGCTGACGGTATGGCGCTGGCCGGCGTGGCTGGTCGTGATCGCGCTCCCCCTGGTCACTGTGCTGGCTGGCTGATGGGCGAGCGACGAGCCATCGATGGCTGCCGAGCGGCAAAGCGGGGTTGTGTTACATAAAGAAACATATCTTCCGCCCTTCTTTAACCTGTATGAACTTCATCGATGACTCGAGGGCGTACGGTGATCTTGCAGCGTCAGGAAGACGCAGTGCCAAGGAAGGAGTCGCGGGAAGCGATGTTCACAGGGACGCATGGCAGGATGCCATGGCGAGTTGGCAAGGAATCGCCACGATCTAACCCCGGCCCCAGCGGTCGGGGTTTTTTTTGCATCCGCCTGGCGTCGCGAAGTGAAGACGTATCTGCACGAGGGGATCGATATGAGCGAGCGGGTTCAGCGGCGAACCGGGGCGACGATGCTGGCCGCCGTCCTGTTGGGCATCGGTATCATGGCGGCGCTCGACGAGATCGTATTTCATCAGGTACTGGCCTGGCACCACTTCGTCGAAACCGACAACTCGGCGCTGGCGCTGGCCTCGGACGGGCTCCTGCACACGCTGGAGCTGGTGATGCTGGTCATCGGTGGCGCGCTGATGCTGCGGCTCCACGAGACCGGACAGCACGCCCCCGGTTACCGAGGCGCGGGGTTCCTGCTGGGAATGGGCGGGTTCCAGCTCTTCGACGGCATCGTCGACCACAAGATACTGGGGCTTCACCAGGTTCGCTACGTCGACAATCTGCTGATGTATGACCTCGGCTGGAACCTGGCCGGCCAGCTGCTGCTCGCCATCGGTTACTGGCTGCTGCGCCGGGCCCGGCGGGGCGAGGCGCTGAGCCAGCGGTGAGCGGGTTCACGCTGGTTTTCGGTGCGCTGGCCGCACTCTATGCCTGGGGTTGGTGGCGAGCGAAGCGGCGCGGCCGGGGCTGGCCGCTGTGGCGGTTGGCCCTCTTCGTGGGCAGCGCGCTGGCGATCGTCGCGGTGATGTCGCCACCATCGATGCAGTGGGCGCACGATGATTTCCGCGGCCATATGGCGGTGCATCTCGTGGCGGGGATGATCGCGCCGTTGGGGCTGGTGATGGCGGCGCCGGTGAGCCTGGCGCTGAAGAACGTGCCCGCGCACTGGGGCAGGCGCTGGGTCAGGTTCGTATCCCTGCCTCCCATTCGCGTGTTGGGCCATCCCGTCACGGCGGCGCTGCTCAATATCGGCGGCATGATGGCGCTGTACCTGACCGATCTCTACAGCGCGATGCGCCACTCTCCCGGCTTCGCCCTGTGGCTGCACTGGCATTTCGTGGTTGCCGGGTGTCTGTTCAGTTGGGCCATTGCCGGGCCGGACCCGGCGCCGAGACGCCCCTCCCTCGAATGGCGCTTCGGCGTGCTGGTGGTATCGATGGCGGCACACGCGACGCTGTCCAAATGGATGGCCCGGTTTCACTTCCCCGCCTCGGTGCCGCCCGATCAGGTCCAGCAGGGCGCGGAATTGATGTTCTACGCCGGGGAGCTGCCGGAAGCGCTGCTGGCCTACTTGCTAGCGCGGCAGTGGGTCCGGTCGCGTTATCGGCAGCCGGCCGGGGCCCGGGGCGTGACGCCGTAATCCCGGTCATGCCCCGGCATGATCGTCCTCGTCCAGCGGCAGCTGGACGTTGCCGCCGGTCCAGGTCCACCGGGTGATCTCCGGGATATCGTCGAGATGTTCGCGGATATAGGCGTGGTGCTTCTGCAGCAGCGCCTGCAGGTCGCCGATCAGCGTGGCGGCACTCTCCCACTGGTCCGGTAGATAGCGCAGGGCGTCCAGCGCCAGATGCGCGCGACTCATGTGGTTGAGCACCGTCATGTCGAACGGGGTGGTGGTGGTCCCCTCTTCCTGATAGCCGCGAACGTGGAAGCGCTCGGGCTCGGGGCGATTGTGGATCAACTGGTGCACCACGCCACGGAAGCCGTGAAAGGCGAAGACCACCGGCCGGTCGGCCGTGAACAGCTCGACGAAACGATCCTGGTCGATGCCGTGGGGGTGGTCGAGGCGCAGCGTCATGAGATCGACCACGTTGACCACGCGCACGGCCAGCTCCGGCAGGTAGGTGCGCAGGATATCCACCGCCGCCAAGGTCTCCTGAGTGGCGATATCACCGGCACAGGCCATCACGATATCCGGATCGCCTTCGCCGTCGTTGCCGGCCCACTCCCAGATGCCGAGACCTTGGCGACAGTGCTCGGCGGCCTCGTCCATGGTCAGGTACTGCAGCTGGGGATGCTTGTCGATCACGATGGCGTTGAGGTGGTCGACACTGTCGAAACAGTGACGGGCGGTGGCCAGTAGCGTGTTGGCATCCGGCGGCAGGTAGATCCTGACCACCTGCGGCTGTTTGCTCAGCAGCGTGTCGATGAACCCCGGCCCCTGGTGGCTGAAGCCGTTGTGGTCGTTGCGCCAGCAGGTCGAGGTCAGCAGATAGTTCATCGATGGGACCGAGGCGCGCCACGGTACGTCGCGGGCGTGCTCCAGCCACTTGGCGTGCTGGATCGCCATGGAGTCGATGATCGAAGTGAACGCTTCGTAGCTGGCGAACAGGCCGTGGCGGCCGGTCAGGACATAGCCTTCGAGCCAGCCGTTGCAGTTGTGCTCGCTCAATACCTCGAGCATGCGGCCGCCCATGGAGAGCTTCTCGTCGTTGTCGTCGAATGGCCCCATGAAGCAGCGATCGGTGGCTTCCAGCACGGCGTCGAGCCGGTTGGACTTGATCTCGTCGGGGCAGAACAGCCGGAAGTTGTGCGGATTGTCGATGTAGATATCGCGCATGAATCGGCCCAGGCGCTCGGTGGAGCCGTGAAGCTCGCGACCCCGCTGCGCCTCGGCGAGCTCGACGGCGTAGTTCGCGAGCGGCCGATAAGCCAGCGCCTGGCGCAGCCTGCCGCCGTTGGCGTGCGGGTTGGAGCCCATGCGCCGCTCGCCGGCGGGGCAGAGTGCGGTGATGATCTTTCTGGGCCTGCCCTGTGGGTCGAAGAGCTCTTCCGGGCGGTAGGAGTGCATCCACCGTTGCAGCTGCTGCAGGCGCTCGGGATGCTCCTTCAGCCCGCTCATCGGCACCTGGTGGGCACGGAAGGTGCCTTCCACCGGCAACTCGCCCACGGAGACCGGCCCGGTCCAGCCCTTGGGGGTGCGCAGTACGATCATCGGCCAAACCGGACGGCGATCGATGCCTTCGTGGCGCGCTCGTTGCTGAATCTCGTGAATCTGATCGAGCCCCTTGGAAAGCGCCGCCGCGAAGTCGCGATGGACGCTATCCGGCTCGTTGCCCTCGACGAAGATCGGCGCGTAGCCGTGGCCGCGAAAGTAGTGGTCGAGCTCGTCGTCGCTCTTGCGCGCCAGCACCGTCGCCGAGCCGATCTTGTAGCCGTTGAGGTGGAGGATCGGCAACACCGCGCCGTCCCGGGTCGGGTTGAGATAGTTGACGCCCTTCCAGGAGCCCTCCAGCGGGCCGGTTTCCGCCTCGCCGTCGCCCACCACGGCGGCCGCGATCAGCCCGGGGTTGTCGAATACGGCGCCGAAGGCGTGGGTCAACACGTAACCCAGCTCGCCGCCTTCGTGGATCGAGCCTGGCGTCGGCACGCTGACGTGGCTGGGCACGCCGCCGGGCGTGGAGAACTGGCGGAACAGTCGCCGCATGCCCTCGGCATCGCGTGGCACGTGCTCGAAATGTTCGCTGTAGCTGTTTTCCAGCCACAGGTTGGCCAGCAGCGCCGGGCCGCCGTGGCCGGGGCCGGCGAGATAGATCACGTCGAGATCGCGACGCTGGATCTGGGCGTTGAGATGGGCATAGATCAGGTTGAGCCCCGGCACCGTACCCCAATGCCCGAGCAGGCGTGGCTTGATGTGGTCGAGCGTCAGCGGTTTCTCGAGCAGAGGGTTGTCGATGAGGTAGATCTGGCCGACGGCGAGATAATTGGCGGCACGCCACCAGTGATCGACCCGCTTCAGCAGCTCCTCGTCCTTGTCGATCGGAAGTCGGCGGATCGTCGTGGATTGGCTCATGGAGGAAGTCATGCGAGTTCTCCTGGGGTAACGGTGGCTGGAACGACGCCTGGCGCTACGCATGCGCCGACTGCTCCCGATGGAGTCGCCAGGTGTGGCGGGCGATCGTCGCCTCCTCGTCGGTGGGAATGACATGAACGGCGATGGCGCTGTTCCGGGTCGAAATGCGCCCAGGTTCGGTAGCCCGGTTGGCGGATTCGTCCAGCGCGACCGGCCATAGCGGTGCCAGCCGATCGACGACGGCCGCGCGGATCGGAGCGGCATGCTCGCCAATGCCGGCGGTGAAGACGATGCCGTCGATACCGCCCAGGCTGACCGCCATGCGTGCCATCTCCTGGGCAACGCGGTGGACGAAGAATTCGATCGCCAGATGCGCGCGGGGGGAATCGCTCTCCAGCAGCGTCTGCATGTCGCTGTCGATGCCGGACACCCCGAGCAGCCCGGACTCGTGGTAGAGCAATGGCTGGAGCGTCTCGGGGGTAAACCCGAGCTCCTGTTCGAGATGGAGTGTCAGCCCCGGGTCGATACTCCCCGGGCGCGTCCCCATCGGCAGGCCCTCGAGGGGGGTGAAACCCATGGTGGTATCGACGCTCCTGCCGGCCTGCAAGGCGCACAGGCTGGCCCCATTGCCAAGGTGCGCAACGATGGTGCGGCCCTTTGCTAACCGTTCATCGACATCGTCCAGGCGTCCGGCGATGTATTCGTAGGAGAGACCGTGAAAGCCGAAGCGACGAAGGCCCTGCTCGAAGAAGCGATAGGGCAGGCCGGTCAGTTGGGCCACGATCGGCATCTCGAGGTGGAAACTGGTATCGAAACAGGCGACCTGCAGCGTCCCGGGCGCGAACCGGCTGACGGCGTCGACCCCCTCCAGATGGTGGGGCTGGTGCAGCGGTGCCATCGGGCTGAGCGCCGCGATATCTTCACGCGTGGCGGCGTCGATGATCGTCGGGCGGGGGAAGCGGTTGCCGCCGTGGACGATACGGTGGCCGACCGCCGCCAGTTTCAGCTCGCCGAACTGTTGCGCGAGGGCTTCGTGCAACCGGGCAAAGGCGCTGTCGTGATCCGCGAGGGCGTGGCTGGCCGGGGTCTCGTCGAGAAAATCCGTCCCATCGGCCAGCCTGCCGGACAGATGCGGCGAATCGCCGATCTCCTCGGCCTGGACCCTGGCCACGAATTCGGGCGGCGCCGTCCCGTCGAGGTGGTACAGCGATAGCTTGATGCTGGAGGAGCCGGCGTTGAGGGCAATGATGCAAGGGCGCGCTGCTGCCATGAGGGCATCTCCTTTCGTCACGACGGATGAACTGCCATCGCGACGAACCGACGGCGAGGCTTCGATAGGGGCGAATGGGTATCAGCGTGGTCGACCCGAGCCCACCCTTCAAATCAAGAAGGCGCCCGGCCCGCGGTCTTGATGCGCTTCGCGGGGGCGGCAGTGCCGGGTCCACCTGGCGCCCATCACTCTCGTAGGCCACTCTCGCCGGAACCGCGGAATGGGTATCGGAACCGCGTGATGAGCGATGTCGGACTCCCTCAAGTTAGCGGGTTCGGAGGGCGAGGTGACTGATCCAGGTTAAAGGGACGAGTGGATTCCGGTTCGCCAGGGAGAAGCTTAAGCGTATCGCTGACTGACCTGGGTTAATGCTCTGGCGCGGAAAGCGGCGTTGACTAGGCTGAAAGCTGTCGATTTGCAGGATCATCGTGGGAGCGACGGATGGCTGATCTCGAGACCTACCGCAACAAGCGTGACTTCTCGCGCTCGCCGGAACCTCGCGGCAAACGCGGCAAGCAGCGTTCGCGGTCGAGTTTCGTGATTCACAAGCATGACGCCAGCCAACTGCACTATGACCTGCGGCTGGAAGAAGACGGCGTGTTGCGCAGTTGGGCGCTGCCGAAGGGGCCCAGCCTCGAGCCCGGCGAGAAGCACCTGGCGGTTCAGGTCGAGGACCACCCGCTCGACTACGGCGATTTCGAGGGGGTGATCCCTGACGGTTACGGTGCCGGAACGGTGATGATCTGGGACCGTGGCGAATGGCGGGTGAGCGGCAAGCACGATGACGGCCAGATCGATTTCGAGCTCGACGGCGCCAAGCTCAAGGGGGCCTGGACGCTCAAGCGAATGAGTGGCCGAGGAAGCGGCGGAAAGCGGCAGGACGGCAAGCAGTGGCTGATGATCAAACGCCACGACGCCGCCGGTTCCCACGTGCCCGACAGCCTGGACGACGTCAGCGTGGCCTCGAACCGGCGCATGACGGAGATCGCCAAAGGGAAGTCCCAATCCTGTTCATCGACAGGCTCTTCATCAACCACCTCAGCATCAACAGGCTCGGCTTCGAAGTCCTCGTCAAAGGAATCTTCATCAAAGAAGTCCTCATCAAAGAAGTCCTCATCCTCCCGATCCTCGTCGTCAAAACCTTCATCGAAAACCGCGAGCAGGCGCTCGAGCAGCGGTCGCAAGGCCCCGGCCGTCAAGATCGATCCCGGTCAGCTCGAGGGCGCGCGCAAGGCCAACCTCCCCGCTCGGCCTGCGGCGCAGTTGGCGACGCTGGTCGAGGAGGCGCCGGACGATGACGACTGGTTCCACGAGATCAAGTTCGATGGCTACCGCGTTCTGGCGCGGCTCGACCGAGGCAGGGTGAGCCTGCTGACGCGCAACGGTCACGACTGGCGGGACCGGTTTCCGGAGATCGCCGAGGCGATCGAAGCGCTGCCGCTGGAGAAGGCGCTGTTCGACGGCGAGGTCGTCGCGCTGAGACGCGACGGTATCAGCGACTTCCGGCGCCTGCAGGGGGCGCTGAGCGAGGAGAAGACCGCCGGACTGGTGTATCAGATCTTCGATCTGCGCTATCTCGACGGCCTCGGGTTCGAAGGGATGGCGCTCGACGACGTCGCCCTGCGCGACCGCAAGACGCTGCTGGCGCAGATCTGTGACGCGGTGAAGATCGGCAACAGTGGCCTGCTGCGCTATACCGATCACATCGAAGGCCAGGGTGCGGCGTTCTACCGGCAGGCGAGTCGCCAGGGCCTGGAAGGTATCGTTTCCAAGCGTGCCGACTCTCCCTATCATGGCCGCCGCAACCGGGATTGGCTCAAGACCAAGACCGAGTGCCAGGCCGAATTCGTGGTCGGCGGCTATACCGATCCGCAAGGCTCGCGCAGCGGCTTCGGTTCGCTGCTGATCGGCGCCTACGACGACGATGGCAAGCTGCGCTACTGCGGCCGGGTCGGCGCCGGGTTCTCCCACGCTCAGCTCGCCGAGTGGCAGCGGGCGCTGGCGCGCTCGCCGCGCAAGACCTCGCCTTTCGTCGAGCGCGACATTCCCGATCTGGCCAGCAGCCACTGGGTCACGCCCAAGCGCGTGATCGACGTCAATTTCAGCGAATGGACCCACGATGGCCGCCTGCGCCATCCGCGCTTTCGCGGCCTGCGCGAGGATCGCGATCCCCACGACATTCGGCTGAGCCAGCAGCGAGCGACGGAGCCGTCCATGAGCGAGAAAGCGAGTGAACCTGCTCCCCAAAAGCGTTCGACCCGGAGGCGATCCGGTGGCGGCGACGTCGAGATCGAGGGCATTCGGCTGACGCACCCCGACCGGGTGCTGTTCGAGGACCAGGGCATCACCAAGCGGGCGCTGGCCGAATACTATGCCGAGCATGCCGGGTGGATCCTGCCCGGACTCGCCGAGCGGCCGTTGACGCTGCTGCGCTGCCCCAGCGGTGTCGGCGAGACGTGTTTCGTCCAGAAGCATCCCAGCGAGACCATGCCGCACAGCCTGCCGAGCGTGGCCATCGCCGAAAAATCCGGCAGGCACGACTATCTCTACGCGCGCCGTGCCGCCGACCTGGTGGCGCTGGTCCAGATGGGCACCGTCGAATTTCACCTCTGGAACAGCCGCGTCGACGATCTCGAGCGCCCCGATCAACTGGTGTTCGATCTCGATCCGGCACCGGACTGCGAGTGGCAGGCGGTCATCGATGTCGCCGGCGAGCTGCGCCAGGGGCTGTCCGAGCTCGGACTCACCGCCTTCCTGCGCACCACCGGCGGCAAGGGCCTGCATCTGGTGGTTCCTCTCAAACCGCATGCCGACTGGGAGACCGCCAAGGGATTTGCCGAAGCCGTGTGTGAACGCTGTGCCGAGCGTCATCCCGACCAGTTGACGCTCAACATGTCCAAGCAGGCTCGCCGCGGCAAAGTGTTCCTCGATTACCTGCGCACCGGCCGTGGCGCCACGGCGGTGGCTTCCTATTCGGTACGCGCCAAGCCCGGCGCGCCGGTGGCGACGCCGATTCGCTGGGAGGCGCTCGGGCCGAAACTGAGAGCCGATCATTACACGCTGGCCAACCTGCCGCGCCGGCTGGCTTCGCTCAAGCACGACCCGTGGAAGGGCTTCGACGACGCCCGCCAGCGACTGACCAAGAAGCGCTGCCGCGATGCCGGGATGGAGCTGTGATGACTGCCGGGACCAGGAGGGCCGCGTGGATGACCGGAACAGTCGAGGGGAGAGAACGATGAGCGCTCGCGCGGTCTGGAAAGGCGTCATCGGTTTTGGCGAGGAGCGGGTGCCGGTCAAGCTCTATACGGCGGTCAGCGACCGCCACGTCCATTTTCGACTGCTCGACCGGCGTCGGCATCGTCCCGTGCATCAGGCGATGATCGAGCCCCGGAGCGGGAAGACCGTGTCGCGCGACGACCGGCACAAGGCCGTCGTCGGCAAGCGGGATCGGATCCTGTTCGACACCGACGAGCTCGACGAACTGGCGCCGGCGCCCTCGCGGGACATCGAGGTGATGCACTTCCTGCCTCCAGGGACGATCGACAACCAGTGGTACCAGCGCCCCTACTATCTCGGCCCGGATGGAGACGAAGGCACGTTCGACGCCTTCGCCGCCGCGCTCGCCAGCAGCGGACGGGAAGGCTTGGTCCACTGGGTGATGCGGCACAAGGCCTATGTCGGTGCGCTGCGTGACCACGACGGCCACCCGGTGCTGATCACCCTGCGCCATCTCGACGAAGTCGTCGACGCCGATGCCCTCGATCCCCCCGGCGGTGCCAAGCTGAACGACAGGGAGGTGAAGATGGCGACCGACCTGGTCGAGACGTACGCCGCCGACTTCGAGCCGGCAACCTACCAGGACGAGTATCGTCAGCGACTGGAAGCACTGGTGGAGGCCAAGCGCAGTGGCAAGCGACTCAAGGTCAAGCGCCGCCGCCGGCAGGAATCCGCCGACGATATCGCGTCGTCACTCGAGGCCAGCCTGGCCCGGGAGCGCAAGCGTGCCTGAATCGAAGACGACAAAGTCGAAAACATCGAAGCCGGACGAGCGGCATCACCACGCTAGCGGCTTTCGCGGGCCGCGACCGTTCTGGTCCGGCACCATCGCCTTCGGGCTGGTCAATCTCCCGGTCGGTCTCTACCCCGCCCAGCATTCGCGTGATGTCACGCTGAAAGAGGTCGACGATCGGGGCAGGCCGCTGTACCGCCGGTTCTTCAGCGAGACCGGGCGCAAGCCGCTCAAGTCGAGCGAGCTAGCCCGGGGCGTCGAGGTCGGCGAGGACCGCTACGCGGTCGTCGAGGATCAGGAGATCGAGGACGCCACGCTCGAGCACCGGCGCGAGATCGAGTTGAGCCGGTTCGTTCCGCTGGACCAGCTCGATCCGCTCTATTTTCGACGCGCCTACTTTCTGGTGCCGGACTCTCGCTCGGCTCGCGGCGATGGCGCGCTCAAGCCTTATCGGCTGCTGGCCGCGGCGATGGAAAATGCCGGGCGGGCGGGAATCGCCACGCTGGTGATGCGGGGACGCGAGGTGCTGGTGGCGATCATCGCCGAGAACGGCATCCTGCGTGCCGAGGCGCTGCGCTTCCATGACGAACTGCGCACGCCGCGAAGCATCGGCCTGGAGCCGCCGGGTGAGCCGGATGCGAAGCGCGAGCGGCGGATCCGGCAGGCGATGGACAAGCTCGACGCCAACCATTTTGACCCCGACGAACTGATCGATCCCCACATCGAAGCGCTCAAGAAACGGGCACGTCAGAAGCGTCGGCGTCATCAGGATGTCGCCCCGGTCGAAGCTACCCGTTCGCGGGATGCGGACCAAGGTAACGAGAGCGAAGAGGGCGCCGAGGTCATCGATCTGATGCAGGTGCTCAAGCGCAGTCTCAAGCGTGGGCGGGTCGAACCGACCCCAAAAGGGGGCCAGGGGAAAGGTGGCGAAGGTAAAGGAGGCGAAGGTAAAGGAGGCGAGGAGAAAGGAGGCGAAGATAAAGGAGGTAAGGGTAAAGGGAGCGCGTCGAAGCGAAAATCCTCGTCGTCCGCCCGTGCTTCCGATACGCAGGACAAGGCTTCCGGTCGCAGCCCGGCATCGAGGAGATCCCGCAGGGCACCCGCCAAGGCCGAACTGACCCGGCTCTCCCGTGAAGCGCTCTACCAACTGGCCCGGCAACGCGACCTCGCCGGGCGCAGCGGCATGAACAAGACGCAGTTGATCGAGGCGTTGCGAGAGCAGAATTAGCGCTGGGTAGGGAGCGCTGAACATCGGCAACAGCGGCCAAGACGGTACGGTACGATCGAAGCGGGATCAGGCGGCGGAGACGGCCGTGCGATATCGGTTCCGGCCCGCGGCGATCAGGGCCTTCTCGAGATCCCGTATCTGGCACTTGTATGCCGAGCAGTTCGCGCAGGTGACGCGCGCCCCCTCCTCCTGCTTGATGGGCAGGTGGAACCGATGATGGCCGCAGACGCTGCAGTCGAGGTTCAAGGTGACGGTCATCATGCCGAACGTCGCATTGCCGGCTGTCGCTCCAGCCGGTGGACGCTCTCCCTTGCCATCTGCAGGATCAATCCACGCGACAGGTTCAGCGCATGAAGCGTATAGCTGGGCGAGGCGAGATCGGTCTGGTGGCCGTAGGTATCGATGAATTCGCCGCACTCCGTGCAGGTGATCTCATCCCAATCCCGGGGGCTGTCCGCGGAGATAGCTTGGGTATTGCCACAGCGGGTGCATGAAATGTGGTGTCTCATGATCCTCCCTCCTTGGTAGAGGCTGGCCGTCCTGGCCAGCAAGTCAGGCAGTCCCTGCCCGTTGCGGTTCGACGATCCTTGTCGGTCCCGCCAGCGATCCCTGCTGGCGTTTCGACACTCTGGCATAGCCGTAAAAATTGTACAAGATTGATTTTTAGTACAAGAGTTGTTTGCGATAGGCGGCCCGTTCCCGTGGAAAAGGGGTCTGGCATCCCGCAGGCGCATTCACGCCTAATCGGTTTTCAATAAAGGTTTTTCTCCTTTTCTATCAGTGTTCTGTATGCCAACGACCTGCAAGGAGCGAGCGAAAAGCGCACCCCGCCCTAAATTAAATTAATTTTATTTGTACAGCGGCCGATAGAGCGTCTCACGGCATGGCGGGAATGATGTTGGTGTTCTCACGCTTGCCGGAGCCAGTTACACCCGCCCGACGGCCAGAGCCGAGGGCATCTATCGGGGGTCTTGCCATGCTGCTACTGAATCGAAGCGTGAAATTTCGCCTGGCCGCGAGCCTGGGCGCCTGTGTCGTCATGTTGTTCGTCGTCGGAGTCGTCGGGCTGTTCGGTCTGAGCTCCACCAACGACGCCCTGAAGCGGACCTACGAAGGTAACGTTCTGACACTGGGGCATCTAAACCGTATCGACCGGGCGCTGCTCGGCAACCGGGTCAAGATTACTGCGGAACAGCGGGATCGCGACCCGGAATCGGCGCGGACGACGCAGCGTGAGATCGCCGCAAACGACGCCATCATCGATGCGGCTTGGGAAGACTACTATCCCAATCGCATCAGCGGTCCCATCGAGAGGGAGATGGCCGACGCCTTCATCACCTCGCTGGGCAACCTGCGGTCCACCATTGCCGAGCTCACCACCGCCATGATCGGCAATGATTTCGATCGCGCCCGGGAGATCGCCACGACGACGCTGCGCGAACGCTATTCGGAAACGCTCGGCGACATCCAGCAACTGGTGGACCGCAACAGCGCGCAGGCCGCCGAGGCCTACGAGGGAGCGGTCGCGCTATATGAGTGGGAACGCAAACTCGTCATCGGCACCATGATCGGCGCACTGATCGCGGGCATATTGCTGGCGCTCTGGTTGATCCGCGGCATCATGACCCCGCTGGGTAAAGCCCAGGACCTCGCCAACGCCATGGCCGACGGCAATCTCGACAATCCGATCGATATCACCTGCAAGGACGAGTTCGGCGTGATGCTGCGCTCGCTGAAGGCGATGGAGAGCCAGTTCTCCCATGTCGTCATGAGCGTACGCGGCAACGCCGAATCGGTCAGCACCGCGGCGGACGAAATCGCCCAGGGCACCGACGATCTCAGTCGCCGCACCCAGGAGCAGGCCGCGAGCCTCGAACAGACGGCGGCATCGATGGACGAGATCACCTCGACCGTGCGCCAGAATGCGGAGAACGCCGCCGAAGCCGACAAGCTCGTCCACGACGTGAGCCAGCGAGCCAACGCTGGCGGCGAGGTCGCCGACAAGGCGGTCAAGGCGATGGAGGGGATCAACGCCTCGAGCCGCAAGATCGCCGGTATCGTCGGGTTGATCGACGAGATCGCCTTCCAGACCAACCTGCTGGCGCTCAACGCTTCGGTGGAAGCGGCACGCGCCGGCGAGCAGGGCCGCGGTTTCGCCGTGGTGGCCAGCGAGGTGAGGAATCTTGCCGGGCGGAGTGCCGATGCCGCCAAGGAGATCAAGAAACTGGTGGAGGATAGCATCGGTCAGGTCGATACCGGTACCGAACTGGTCAATCGCGCGGGCCACGCGCTGGAGGAGATCGTCGAAGGCGTCGCCCGCGTGACCACGCTGGTCGGGGAGATCGCGGTGGCCAGCCGCGAGCAGGCGCAGGGCATCGATCAGATCAACACCGCCGTGTCCCAGATGGATGGCGTGACCCAGCAGAATGCGAGCCTGGTGGAAGAGTCCAGCGCCGCCGGGCGCTCGCTGCAGAGTCAGGCCGCGGCGCTGTTGAGAGAGGTCTCTTTCTTCAAGGGGGCGGCCAGCGGTACTACGCAGGCGTTGCCGTCGGGCTCGGCCACGGCGTCATCCAACGCCTCGGCCATGACGCCGGTGCGGCCTCAGACGCCGGCGCGCCCGCGGGCCAGCACCGCACCGCAGAAAGCCGAAACCGAAGAGTGGACGTCTTTCTGAAAGCAACATTCTGAACGCGATATCCTCGCCAAGCGCCCCCATCGGGGCGCTTTTGGCTTCGCGGATCGTCTGTTCATCCCATCGGCGTCATCGCGTCATTCCCGTTCCCGCCTCCCTGTCCTTTCCCGCCTCTCCGTTCGTTTGTACATCCCTCTCCATTCACGCCTTGGGCGCCAGCTCATAGATCCACACGCTGAAGCCGCCCAGGGTATTGGGGCCGAAGGTATGAGTCAGCGGAACATCGGTGGCATCGCGGCCCTGGGCGATCAGCACGCGGCCGATGCAGGGCGCGGTGTTGCGCGGGTCGAAGGTCCACCAGCGGCCTCCCAGATAGACCTCCATCCAGGCGGCGAAGTCCATGTCGGCGTAGGGCGGCGGCTTGCCGATGTCGCTGATGTAGCCGGTGCAGTAGCGGGCCGGCAGATTCATGCAGCGACAGAGCGTGATGGCGAGATGGGTATAGTCGCGACAGACACCCACCCCTTCGTGATAGGCCTCGGAAGCCGTGCGTGTCGGTCGCGAGTGCTCGTAGCCGAAGGTGAGGTGCTGGTTGACGAAATCGCAGATCGCCTGAACACGGGGCCATCCCGGCGGCGTGCCCTGAAACCGCTGCCAGGCGATCTCGCTGAGCAGGTCGGTCTCGCAGTAACGGCTGCCCAGCAGGTACTGCAGCCCCTCCGAGGGAAGCTCTTCCACCGGATGCTGGCGGGCATCGAGACCGACGGGATCGTAGCCGCCGTCGTCATGCAGGATCGCATTGGTACCGAGCGTGAAGGTGCCGGCCGGCGCCACCATGCGGTTGCACCAGTTGCCGAAGCTGTCGCGGTAGCTCGACAGGTTGACCATCGGCGAGGTGATCAGGTGATCCGGGCCTTCCAGGCTGGAGAAGCGTGAATGATGCACGTTGAGCATGGCGATCATCGGCGTGGGTGCGGCGAACTGATAGATCATCTCGCAACCGAGCTGAATTCTCATGAGCGGTTTCTCCAGGGGGCCGTAATGGCGAGTGTTGGCGCACGGGTGGCCGTCAGGCGCCCCGCGCGGGGCCGGAGTCGGCGGTCGTTCATGATTCGCCGTCGGCGGCAGTGGCCGTCGGTGGCGGGGAGGTTTGCGGGACGGAACCGGGCAGTGCCGGAGCGGGGCCGCGCTCGGCGAGACGGAGGATCAGCAGGTGAGGTTCGCCGTCCAGGGTCAGCCACGCTTCGCAAGCGCTGTCGGGCAGCGGCTCTCCATCCAGCGTGGCACCGGCGGGCCGGTCGTCGGAGGGTCGCTCGACGCGGATCATGCAGGCGCTCCCCTCGAGGTTGACGGTGGCATGGAAGCCCGGCCACGCATCGGGAATGCAGGGCGAGACGATCAACCGGCGACCCTCCCGGCGAATCCCCAGGATGCCGGCCACGCCGGCCTGGTACATCCAGCCGGCGGAGCCGGTGTACCAGGTCCAGCCGCCGCGTCCGACGTGAGGCGGCTCGGAGTAGACATCGGCGGCGATCACGTAGGGTTCGACGCGGTAGCGCGCCACCTCTTCCGGTGTCAGGGCGTGGTTGATCGGGTTGAGCAGCGAGAACAACCTGTAGGCCTGGTCGGCCTGGCCCAGCTTGACGAACGCCAGGATCGACCACATCGCGGCATGGGTGTACTGCCCGCCGTTCTCCCGCAGCCCCGCCGGATAGCCCTTGATGTAGCCGGGCTCCATTGCGGTCCGGTCGAACGCCGGCGTGAACAGCAGCGCCAGTCGCTCCTCGGGGCGGATCAGGTGGCGTGACACCGACGCCATGGCCTGGGCGGCGCGCTCGGGGTCGGCACCTTCCGACAGCACCGCCCACGACTGCGCGATGGCGTCGATCCGGCAGGCGTCGTTGTCGTGGGTGCCGAGCCACCGGCCATCGTCGAAAGTGGCGCGGCGGTACCATTGACCGTCCCAGGCCTCGCTCTCCAGCGCCTGGCGCAGCGTCTCGGCGCGTTCCCGCCAGCGCTGGGCGCGGGCCCGCGCTTCCGGCGCGTCGCGGGTGTCGGCCAGCGGCGCGAACAGCAGCAGCGTGCGCAGCAGCAGCCAGCCCAGCCACACGCTCTCGCCGCGACCCGCCTCGCCGATACGATTGAAGCCATCGTTCCAGTCACCGGTCCCGATCAGTGGCAGGCCGTGCTCGCCGAACCGCTCGAGAGCCTGGTCCAGGGCGCGGGCGCAGTGCTCGAACAGCGACGCCGTCTCGTCGGCCGTCAGCGGTTGGGCGAAGTCGTCATGGGCCTCCGGCGCCAGCGGCGGCCCCTCCAGGAAGCCGACGCGTTCGTCCAGCACCGCGGGGTCGTCCGTTGCCTGAATGTAAGTCGCGGCGGCAAACGCGAGCCACACCCGGTCGTCGGAGATCCGGGTGCGCACGCCCTGGCCGGAGTGCGGCAGCCACCAGTGCTGTACGTCGCCCTCGACGAACTGGCGACCGGCGGCGCGCAGCAGGTGATGTCGCGCCAGCGCCGGCATGGCGAAGGTGAGCGCCATGCCATCCTGCAGCTGGTCGCGGAAACCGTAGGCGCCGCTGGCCTGGTAGAACGCCGAGCGCGCCACGATGCGACAGGCCAGGGTCTGGTAGGTCAGCCAGCCGTTGAGCATCAGGTCCATGGCCGGGTCCGGCGTGCTGATCTGCAAGGCCCCATGCAGCGTCTGCCAGTAGGCTTCGACCTCGTCCAGCTTGGCGTCGAGATCGGTGCGTCGATAGCGCGTTATCAACTCCCGGGCGGCCTCGTCGTCGCTGGCCTGGCCCATGAACGCCACGATTTCGACCGTCTCCCCGGGGGCCAGCGTCAGTTCGCACTGCTGCACCGTGCAAGGGTCACGCCCCGCCCCGACGCTTGCCGACAGCGGGCGCATTTTGGTCAGCGCCTCCGGCGCGGCCAGCGAGCCTCGGCCGAGGAACTCGCGGCGGTCGGCGGTCCAGCGACTCTGGCGGCCGTCCAGGTCGACGAATCCGACTCGTCCCGGGAAGGCCTGGTTCCACGGGTTTTGCATCAACAGCGCGCCGGTGACGGGATCGTGGCGGGAGATCAGGAACGGTGCGGTCCTGGCCCGCGACGTGCCCATCACCCAGGCGGTGTAGGCGGTGACCATCAGCCGGCGGGGGGTCGCGGTGCGATTTTCCAGTGTCAGCCGCGATATCTTGATCGGGTCGTTCAACGGCACGTACTGCAGCAGCAACATGGATAGCTGGGGCGTGTCGTGCTCGAAACGGGTGTAGCCGAAACCGTGACGGGCGACATGGCGGGCCTGATGTCCGGGGCGCGTGCGACATGGGCGAGCGGTGACGGTGGTCAGCGCGCCGCTGTCGGCATCCTGGACGTAGATCACCTCGCCGGGCAGGTCGCTGACCGGATCGTTGGACCATGGCGTCAATTGGTTCTCGCGGCTGTTGTCCGCCCAGGTATAGCCACCGCCCTCCGCCGAGACCTGAAAACCGAAACCGGCGTTGACGATGACGTTGATCCAGGGCTGCGGTGTGGTATCGCCATTGTCGAGCACGCAGACGTACTCGCGTCCGTCACGGTCGAAGCCGCCGGTACCGTTGAAGAAGACCAGATCCCCCAGCGGCGGGCGCGAGGAGGGGGCCACCGCCGGTCGCGGTGGCGCGGCCGGCGTGTCGGGTTTGCCGTTGGGCACGACGGTCGGGTGCGCCAGGGGGTCACGATGGACGTCGAGGGACGGGACCTCGGCCCTGGGTGCGCCGGACCCGAGCTTCTCGGCCCGGGGAAGCACGCCGGCGGCGGGCCTGGGCGAGGGCGGCGCCAGCAGCGCGTCGAGCTGGGCGGTGAGCGCGCCCTTGCGCGCCGTCAGCACCACCCGGGCCACGGCCAGCAGCAGCTCCTGGCTGGCCAGGTTCAACTGGTTGGCTCTCAAGGTGTAGACCGAGCCCAGCGCCAGGTCGCCATCGACATGGGGGGGCGGTCGGTTGGCGCGGACGGCCGACTCGATCGCCTCCTGCAACTCCTCCAGATAGGAGTGGGCGCGATCGTTGAGCACCACCAGATCGACGCCGAGCCCTTTGGCCCGCCAGTATTCGTGGGCTCGCAGCAGCGTCTTCAGCCAGGCCACCTCCTCGATTTCGCCGAGACGCAGCAGCACGATCGGCAGGTCGCCGGAGATCCCCATCGGCCAGAGGTTGGACTGCATCGCCAGCCCGCGCTCGAGCGCCTCGGAGGAGGAGCGGAAGCGGGCATCGCTGTAGAGGATCGGCGCCGCCAGGCGCTGGAAATCGGCGGCCTCCTCCAGCTCGATGTCGAGATGGCGCAGCTGCACCTGGGCCTGGGTCCAGGCCAGGGTGCGGGCGCGTTCGAAGGCGCTGGTGTCGTGATGCATGTCGATCAGTGCCAGCATCGATTCGCGGCTCTCGGCGACCACCGTCCAGAAATCGACGTGGGCGACGTGCCCAGGCGTGATGTGCAGCACGTAGCGCAGCGAGAAGATCGGATCCAGCACCACCCCGGTGGTGTTCGACAGCGGCTGGCCGGCGAGCGCCAGGGCATCGCCGAGCTGACGCCCCCGGCCCAGGAAGCGTGCGCGATCCGTCTCGTACTGCGGCGCTTCGCACTCCCCCTTGACCACCGCGAAGTGTGCCGCCCAGATCGGCGTTTCGTTGGCGTCCCGGCGGCGTCGGGTCGCGGTCAGGGCGGCGTAGTCGGCGACGAAATCGGTCTCGACGAACAGTTTGGCGAAGGCCGGGTGGGCATCGTCGGTGGGCGGCTGGGTCAGCACCACCTCGGCGTAGGAGGTCAGCTCGATGGTCACCGCATGGCGACCGCCGTTGGTGACCGAGACACGTCGTACCTCTCCATCGTCCTCACCGGAGACCAGCACCTCGAGGGTGGTGGTGATCTCACCGTCGCGACGGGTGAAACGGGCGTGATCCTCGGCGAAGACCACCTCTCGCCAGTCGGCTACCTTGGCCAGCGGGTGCGCGCCAGCGGACCAGCGCACGTTGCTCTCGCGGTCGCGCAGCAGGATGAAGCTGCCCCAGTCGTCGCTGGTGGCGTCCTCGCGCCAGCGGGTGATCGCCTGGCGCTGCCAGCGACTGAAGCCGGCGCCGGCGGCGGTCAGCATCACGTTGTAGCGTCCATTGGAGAGCAGGTGGGTCACCGGAGGCGCCGAGGAGGGCTCTCCGACGTGCCGTCGCACCGCTGCCGCCGCCGCTGTGGCGGCGCCGCTCGACGGCGCGGCGTGCCGGGCATCGTTGGGAGATGGCAGGGTCGCGACCTCCCGTGGCAGGCGCTCGTGCAGCAGCAGCTCGCTGGCCTGGATGATCGGCTCGCTATGGAAGTGGCTGCGCAGCCGTCCCTCGAGCAGGCTGTTGGCGATGGCGGCGATGGTCATCCCCTGGTGGTGGGCCATGACGTTGCGCACGATGACGAAGGTCCGGTCGATCGGCAGCCGCGTCGGGGTGAAGTCGATCGCCTCGAAGAAGCCGAAGTGGCTCTCCGCCTCCATCGTTTGCAGGCGGGCGAAGTTCTCCAGCGCGGCCCGCGGCGCGACCATGGTCGCCAGTGCGGTGGCATAGGGGGCGATGACCAGGTTGTCGCCGAGCCCCCGCTTGAGCCCCAGTTCCGGCACGCCGAAGTTGGAGTACTGATAGGTGAAGTCGATGTCCCGCGCGTTGTAGGCGGATTCAGAGATACCCCAGGGGATGTCATGGCGCCTGGCATACAGGCGCTGGCTGGCCACGACCAGCCGGTTGGTCTGCTCCAGCAGGCTGCCGAACGGTGCGCGCATGACCAGCGAGGGCATCAGGTACTCGAACATCGAGCCCGACCACGAGATCAGCGCGACGCCCTCTTTCAGCGGTGTCACCGCCCGGCCCAGGCGGAACCAGTGGCGGGTGGGCAGGTCGCCCTTGGCGATCGCCAGCAGGCTCGCCAGGCGCGCCTCGGAAGCGAGCAGGTCGTAGCAGCCTTCGTCGACCCGATCCTCCTGGGGGGCGTAACCGATCGACATCAGCTTGCGCTCCGGCACCAGCAGGAAGTGGAAATCCATCTCCAGTGCGAGCCGCCGCGATTGCGTCGCCAGCAGTTGCAGGCGCTGGGCCAGGGTGGCCTCGGGTGCGGCCTCCGCAGCATCGCCCGAGGCAGCGGTGGCCTGGGCCAGGGGCGCCGTGTCCTCGGCGTCGCGTCGGTGTTCGTCGAGGCAGTGCTGCAGGATCAGCATCCAGCGCTGCGGCGAGACCTCTCCGGTCGCCTCGTCGGCCTCCGAGGGGGCGCCGGGTTGCGCTTCCAGCAGCTGCTGGCAGGTAGCGATCGACTGCCGCAGGGCATCGCAATACTCGATGCCGTAGCCGATCGCTTCGAGATGGGAGGAGAGCGAATCCAGCTCGTCGAGCAGGGCCGTCCGCGTCTCGGCGTCGAGCGACTCGGTGGCGGCGATGTCCTCGCGGCACAGCAGCAGGGTATCGGCGAGGCCGTTGCGCGGGTCGAGGACATGCGGGTGGGCGATCCAGGCGTCGCAGGCGTTGGCCAGCGTGATCAGGTGGCCTGCCAGGTTGCCGCTGTCGACCGTGGAGACGTAGAGCGGATCGAGCGGCGCCAGTGTCCGGGTGTCGTACCAGTTGTAGAAATGGCCCTTGCAGCGCTCCAGCACGAGCAGCGTGGCCATCGTGGCCTCGAGTCGCTCCACGGCGCGATGGGTGCCGATCCAGGCGAAATCCCGCGCGGCGACGCACGCCAGCAGGTAGAGGCCGATGTTGGTGGGCGAGGTGCGCTGGGCGATGACCGGTTTGGGGTCGAACTGGAAATTGTCCGGTGGCAGCGCGTGGGAGTCCGCGGTCACGAAGGTGTCGAAAAACTGCCAGGTGCGTCGGGCGATGCGTCGCAACGCCTGCGCCTGGGGTGGCGATAGACGCAGGTTGTCGGTGGTGTCGGTGGGGGCGCGGCTGGTCCAGAGCGCGATCAGCGGGGCGACCAGCCACAGCACCAGCAGCGGCAGAATGACGATCCAGGCCGGTGGCTCGACGATCGCCAGAATCAGCGCCAGCGCCAGGCTCAGCAGCGTGCCGCCGGCCATTTCGCGGCCGAAGCCGGCCGCGCCGAGACGCTCGTTGCCGGCCAGCTGTGACGCCGTCGTCCACTCCAGTAGATGGCGCTGGGAGACGTAGACGCGAAAGAGCGTGCGGAGGATGGCATCGCCCATCTGCCACGCCTGATCCGCCAGCAGGGTCAGGCTCAGCAGGCAGCGCCCCATCTCGGTTCGCAGGTCCCGGGCCAGTGTCCGCCAGTGATGGCGCCAGTTGCCGTCGCGGCGATGGGGCACGAGCGCCGAGACGACAGGGATCAGCGCGGGAATGATCAGGCAGGCCAGCGTCAGTGCCAGGGCGGTCAGTGCGGCCGACATCGGTAGCCAGGCACAGATCATCAGCGCGCCGAACAGGCTCGGCGCCAGCAGCGACCGGCGCAGGTTGTCGGCGATCTTCCAGCAGCCGACGGCGGTCAGCGCCTGGCGGTCCGAACGCTTCCCCCAGAACCAGGGCAGTAGCTGCCAGTCACCCCGTGTCCAGCGGTGCTGGCGTCTGGAGGCGACGTCGTAACGCTCCGGGTAGGCTTCGACGACTTCGACATCCGAAGCGAGACCGGCCCGCGCGAAGATGCCCTCCAGCAGGTCGTGGCTGAGCAGGCTGTTCTCGGGAATCCGGCCCACCAGCGAGCGCTCGTAGGCGTCCACGGCGTAGATACCCTTGCCCGCGAACGACCCCTCGCCGAACAGGTCCTGATAGAGATCCGACACCGCGGCGGTGTAGACGTCCATGCCGCCGGGGGCGGAAAACAGCCGCTGGTAGCGCGAGCCCTGCCGACCGATGGGCAGCGAGGGCGTCACCCGGGGCTGGAGAATGGCGTGGCCGCGAACGACCCGATCGCTGGGCCCGAAAACCGGCTGATTGAGCGGGTGCGCCATCTTGCCGACCAGCCTGGCGATGGTGTCGCGAGGCAGGCGGGTGTCGCTGTCCAGCGTGACCACGTAGCGCACGCCGGGCGGCACCCAGGGCGTGTGGCCATCGACGGAGATATAGGAGGTATCGTCGGCGCCACGCAGCAGGCGGTTGAGCTCGGTCAATTTGCCGCGCTTGCGCTCCCAGCCCATCCAGCAGCCCTCGCTGGCATTGTAGAGCCGGCGGCGATAGAGCAGCAGGAAGCGCGGGCCTGCCGGGCCGTTGCCATGACGCTGGTTGAGGCGCGCCATGGCGTCCACCGCACTGGCCAGCAGGATGTCGTCGCTGGCGAGTTCGGCGGTATTGGCATCGCGGCCGTCCAGCAGCAGGGCGAAGGTCAGGTCGCCGCCGGTGCCGGAGAGATAGTGCACTTCCAGGCGCTCGATCAGTTCACGCAGCGCGACCGCTTCGGTCAGCATGGCCGGTACCACGACCAGTGTTCTGAGCGTCGTGGGAACGCCCTCCTCGAGTGCCAGGCCGGGCAGCGCCTCGCCGCCGACACCTTCGCCCAGGGCGCGGTTGGCCAGTGCCGTCGCCACCTCGTAGGCGGGCAGGAAGATCAGTACCAGCCATGGCAGTTGCCACATCGGCGCCAGCCCGGCCGCTCCCAGCGCCCACACGGCAAGTCCCAGCAGCAGCAGTGTGATCAGGCTGGTGGCGCAGGCGTAGCCGGCCAGCCCCAGCTTCAGCACGGCCCGGCGAACCCGCAGCGCGAGGGGCGGGCGGAAGCCCAGCGATCGCTCCAGTTCGCGACGACCGTCGGCAATCAGGTAATACCCCGGATCGGTACGTCGTTCCGCGTCGGCCGGCTGGCAATCCGGGGCAAGCTCGGCCTGCGCGGCGGCAAGCGCCTGCTCGGTCACCAGCAGTTCGTCCCGGTGCGAGCCGCGGGCCAGTTGCTCGATGGCGTTGCGGTAGCGGTCGCGGGTGGCGAAGTCCATCTCCGCGAAGCGGCTGTCCGCGCGCAGGCGCCGGTCGACCAGACTGACCTGCTCGACCAGGGTCGCCCAGTCGAAATCGGCGATGTGACGCAGGCTGGTGATCACGTTGCGGACGCTGACGTTGGACGCGCCCTGGCGTTGGTGGGCGTTGTGCACCACGGCGGCGGTCGATGTGCCCTGGCGGGCGAACTCCTGCTCCAGCCAGACCAGCGCCGGTACCTTGCCGGGATCCTGATCCTTGAGGCGCTTGACCATCTGGGCGTAGAAGTGGGCGGCAAAGGGGTCGGTGATGTCGAGATGGGCGTAAGCCTGCAGCGAATGGCCATCGGCCTCCCGTCGCAGCAGGCTTTCGCACAGGATATCGGCCTCGTCCCGGGCTTCCCGCGCACGGATGATCTGGTCCGAGAGCCGGCGCAGGTTCTCCACCAGCACCAGGCGCAGACTGATGGCGATCGCCCACAATTCGCCGATGGTCAGCGCTTCGATACGCTGGTAGGCGTTGATGAACCGGGACAGGGTGAGGGGATCGAAATGGCTGTCGGTATGGGCGACGTAGGCCCAGGTCAGGCCGAGCACGCGCGGGTAGCCGGCGAAGGGACCGTCGGCCAGCTTGGGCAACTGGCGGTAGTAACCCGGCGGCAGATCCTCCCCGATGTCGCTGACGTGTTTCTCGACATGGTGGTAGTGGTCGAGCAGCCACTCCGCGGCTGGCACGATGCTGCGGCGCTGGGCGACTTCGTTGGCAATGCTGCGATAAGCGGCGCCCAGTGCCACCGTGTTGTCGTGCAGTCGTCGATGCAGGGGCAGTACCGCTGGCGGATGCAGGGTGATCGGCTGTGCCAGCGCGAGGCTCTGGGCGTGCTGCTCGAGCCGTTCCGGGCCGAAGAGCTCTTCGCGGACCGGCGTCCTGGCATCCCAGGGGGGAGGCGAGTTGGCACTGGCGTCGTCTCGACGCCACCAGGCGTTCATGGCCTGCCCCCGTGCGACGAGGGGCGGGGAGGAGCGATCGGCAAATCGTTGCATCGATGCATTGGTGATCTCCTGCCGCCGACCGAGGGGATCAGGACCCGGATCGAGGCGGTAACGCCATGCCATGGTGAAAAACGAAGCACGCCTGCTGGCGTTAGGCGGTGTCACTCGAAAGTTCGTCGAGTGTCGAAGTGGAAGGCGCCATGACCGACCGTCACGGCGTGCGAAGAGATGGGGAGAATCACGAGAGGTGCAGGCCGACCTTGGATGATCGGCACGCGCCTGGCGAGAGTCCGAGCAGATCGTGAAGTCAGTATGGGTGGTGGATGGCGAATTAGCGAGTACTGACTTCGGTGCCAGACAGGGCGTTCGGCGCGGCGCCGCGGTGCGCCCTTCGCGAGTTGGGCATCCTGCCGAGAAAGTAGTGGTCAGCCTCGGGAGAAGCGACTAGCTTCGAGAGGCTCGACTCTGTCGAGTCGCTCAGTTTTGGATCTCCCAGCCATACCGTTTTCCTCTCGCCCGAGAACAGGAGGCCAGCGCCTCCGAGGAAGTCGCGATGAAGATCACCCCGTACGAGCAGCGAGTGCTCGTTTTGAAGAAGAGAAATGCCCCCAAGGAGGGGAGCCTCACGACCAAGGCGACATTGAATAAGGTGCCGGTAGGCACACTCAAGACGCGCATCAGGAAACTCGTCGAGGGTGGTCTCGACAGGGATCGTGCGATCGAGGTCGCGCTGGGCCGCCCCATCGGCCCGCAGGGGCGGCCAAGAAAGGTCTGAGCATTCAAGGCTCCATCGAGACGCCGCTATCGTGAGAGGAACGGTCGGTCGCCGGTATCGGGGGGGCGGTTCGAGACTCCAGCCAGTTGGCGCGTGATCGAACCGGGCCGGCGCGGTGGTGATGGGGGAATTGCAGGCCAAAGCCCGCTCTCGTCGGGCTTTTGCCGAGAGGCATCTGGTATAGACTGCTTATCGTTTCGTTTCCTGCGGAACCATTCCTTGGCCCTGATTTCGATCGGGGCTTTTTTGCGGCTCGATTGGCCGTTCACCACCGCCTCAAGTGCGAAGCCAGCGATAGAGTAGTTTATAAAAAGCCGTGTCGGTCAGCTGGTGATATCTCGAGAGATCGCGTTTCTGGCCGAATTGCAGTTCGGTGAAGTAGAACTCTCCTTCCGACTCGATGACCTCCTTGATGTCATCCTCATCGGAAGATGAATACAGCAGGATCCGGGAACCATGAAGGTACTGCTCCTCGGGAGCGACATGCAGCTTGCAACTGCCGAAAGAGAGCGTCAGTTCCTGGAGCGTCAGCTCGAAGGTTTGATCGAATTTCTCCAGCGTGTGGGTAATTTCGTCGTAGCGGCTATCGATGCCTTCCAGCCCCAGTGAATCGACCCATCCCTCGATATTCGCCTGCAACAGTCGCAGGTCTTCCTTCCGCGTTTCCAACTCTTGCTCGAACGACGTCAGACGCTGTTGGCAGGCGCGGACCTCATCCTTGATATGATTCTTCAACTGCTCGATGTCGACCATGATCTCTTCCCTCGCCAGAAGTTGTACGGATGTTTTTCTCATGATGATCGTCCAACACAAAAAACCGCCTCATGAAGGCGGTTTTTGGCAGTTGGTGTCTCATATCATGCCGCTGCGGGTCGGTCTCCGGCGGGTAGCCTGGTGATGGCGCCAAGCGCCTTCTCCAGATCCAGCGTCCTGCACTTGAAGGCGCTGCAATTGGCGCAACGTACGTTACTGCCTTCCCGGTTGTTGACCGGTAAATGAAACTGCTGATGACCGCAAACGGAACAGGTGAGATCCAGAGTGACTTTGATCATGCCGATTGCCTCAATCTGAGGTGATGATCATTCAGGGGGTGCGGTGACGCACTTTCGCGCGACATTTTCAGTGTCAGGCTGCGACACTGGTTGAGAATCTGCACCGAGTAGCTGGGCGCGTGAGCGTCCATCCAGTGCCCGATAGTATCGAGAAATTCCCCACATTCGACGCAGCTTATCTCGTCCCACTCGGCGTGAGATTCGAGCGAGAACGGTTGAGTGTGACCGCAACGGGTGCAAGCGATGGTGTCTTTCACGATCAGCCCTCCTTGGCTTTGATCTCCTGAACTGGCCAGGCGATGGCAATCCTTGCCGACTGGTGACGGGCGTCCCTGCCCGATCGATCCGGCTTTCCGTGCCGACTTCACGATTTCATGCTGGCACAGCGTTTTGTGCTGTACAAGGGTTGTACGGAAACGGAATTTGGGTCTTATTATCCTGCGTTAAACAGTGCATGGTAAGTCGCTGAATCCGCTAAGCCGCTCTCCATTCCTGCAAATTGCAATTTTTTGTAAGCCGTTCGAGACCCAAGATGGGGGCGCTCATTCCACGTGGATTCACACCGTTGTTAACGTTTTGTCATCTGTCGGGGACTAGAGTGTCGAGGTGATACCAGGATGGTATCGGCACGCAGGGAAGCGCGAAGCAGGAGGCTCGGTTCGATATCAGGGAAGATGGGTCAGTACCAGCGCTCAGCCGTGAGGCTTGGCGCTTTTTCGTTGCCGTCCGGCTCGGGTGGCTGGCGCGCTCGGATAGGGTGACATCGGATTGCCGGCATTCTTAATTGAACGTCGGGGGGGCGAGGACGCTATGCTTAGCGTCAGTGACCCATCAATTCGGAATCCCCATGAGTTCTCTAAGCCAACACAAAGCGTTCATTCTCTTGCTGACGCTGGTGTCCATCGCGTTCGTCTGGCTACTGTTGCCTTTCTACGGTGCCGTGCTGTGGGCCGTGATCCTGGCTATCCTCTTCCAACCCATGCATCGCCGTCTGGTCATCCGACTCAAGGGCCGGAACAACTGGGCCGCGCTCATCAGCGTGATGGCGTGCGTGTTCATCGTCATCCTCCCCATGTCGTTGATTTTCGGTGCCCTGGTACGTGAGGGGGCCAGCGTGTACCAGCGCGTGGGCAGCGGCGATATCGACTTCAACCAGTACATGCAGCAGTTCCAGGGATCGCTACCGGTTTCGGTTCAGAGCTGGCTGGGGGATGCGGGCTTCGGGAGCTTGTCCGATATCAGCAACCGCCTGGCTTCGGCGCTCGAGCAGGGGAGCCGGCTGATCGCCACGCATATGCTGAGCATCGGGCAGAACACGCTCCAGTTCCTGGTCAGTGCCGGGATCATGCTCTATCTGCTGTTCTTCCTGTTCCGGGACGGGCGCTCGCTCGGACAGCTGATACGCACGACGATTCCGTTGAGCGACGAGTACACCTACAAGCTGATCGAGAAGTTCACTGCCGTGGTGCGTTCCACCGTGAAAGGCAATGTGATTATCGCCATCGTCCAGGGCGCGATCGGGGGTGTGGCATTCTGGGCGCTGGGTATCGAAGCCGCGCTGCTGTGGGGCGTGATGATGGCGTTCCTGTCGTTACTGCCGGCGATCGGCTCGGCGATCGTCTGGGTTCCGGTGGCTGCCTACCTGCTGCTCAGCGGGGCCTACGTGAAAGGCGTGATCCTGGTCTTCGTCGGCGTGGTGGTCATCGGGCTCGTCGACAATTTCCTGCGCCCGCCGCTGGTGGGCAAGGAGACCAAGCTGCCCGATTACGTGGTGCTCATTTCCACCGTCGGCGGGATGACGCTGATGGGGATCAACGGGTTCGTGCTCGGCCCGCTCATCGCCGCGCTGTTCATCGTCGTCTGGTCGCTGTTCCGACAGGAGCAGCAGCAGGAGGCCGAGATGTCGTCACGCGAGAGCGAGGCGAATGAGGCGATGCCCGAATCTCGCGAGCGCGGAACATCGGTGGATGGCTAGGCGCGATTATTGTTATAGTGCTAACTAAATTTCGAGTTTTTCAGGACACGGATGTCTGACTTCTTTCCCCCTCTCGGCACCACGGCCCGATGGGTCGTCGGTGCCACACTTGCCGGCATCCTGCTGGGGGGCTGTGCCAACTACGCGGGGATCGAGCCGCAGCAGACGCTCACGCCCATCAGCCGATTGAGTGCGAATCAGGTGCTTGGCCGCTCACCGGTATCGCCGGCCGCATGGCCCGATGTCGACTGGTGGAAGCGCCTTGGCGATCCCACCCTCGACGCGCTGATCCAGGAAGCCCTGAGCGACTCCCCGGACATCGCCGTGGCACAGGCGAGGCTGCGCTCCGCCAACGCTGCCATCGCCTCGGCAAGGGCCGGCCAACTGCCCAGCATCGATGCCTCAGCCGAAATCTCGCGCTCCCGTGTCTCCAAGGTCGAGGATCCGCTTGGACAGGGCAACTTCTACTCCACCTCGCGATCGTTGCTGCTCTCCTTCGACTACAACCTCGACCTCTGGGGTGGCGCCCGTGCCGCCTGGGAGGCCGCGCTGGGAGAGGCCCGCGCCCAGGAGATCGAGTATCGCGCCGCCGGGTTGACGCTATCGGTCAACGTGGCGCGCGCCTACGTCAGTCTCGCCGACGCCTATGCCCGCCGCGATGTCGCCCAGCGCCAACTGGACCGGGCCCTGCGGATCAACGGCATCAACGACGAATTGCTCCAGGCCGGGCTCAACAATCAGACCCAGAGCCTGCAGTCGCGGGTGACTGCCGCCAGCGCACGCCAGGCGCTGGAGTCGGCGCAGCAGTCGATCCGCAGCGAGCGCATCTCCCTGGCCATTCTGCTGGGCAAGGGGCCGGACCGTGGCGAGACGATCCCGCAGCCCGACGCGCTTTCGCCTGCCATTGCCGCGCTGCCCAGCGTGATCCCTGCCGACCTGATCGGCCATCGACCGGATGTCGTCGCTGCACGCTGGCGGGTCGAAGCCGCCTCGCGAAGCATCGACTCGGCCAAGGCGCAGTTCTACCCCGACATCAATCTCTCGGCGATGGCGGGGTTTCGCTCGGTGCTGGGGGATTACTTCTTCAGTGAAGCGGCCAAGTCAGGCAGCGTCACACCTGCCATCTCGCTGCCCATCTTCGACGGTGGCCGGCTTCGCGCCAACCTGGAAAGCACCGATGCCGAGTACGATCTGGCCGTGGCGCAGTACAACAAGACCATCGTCTCCGCGCTGGGGGAAGTCGCGGACGACGTCACCACACTGCAATCGCTGGAGCGTCAGCGCCAGAGTCAGCAGCAGGCCCTGGCGAGCGCCCGCTCCGCCTATGGGCTGGCCGAGGAGCGCTACCGTGCCGGGCTGGCAGACTATCTCGACGTGCTCAGCAGCGAGCAGCAGTTGCTATCGGCCGAACAGAGCCTGACCCAGATCAACACGCAACGCCTCGACCGCTCGGTGCAGCTCGTCCAGGCGCTGGGTGGCGGTCTCGCGCTGGACGCCAGCGCACTGCCGGGCAGCGATGGCGTGGCCGCTGCACCCGGCGCGGAATGAACGCGCTGTTGAATCAGGCACGGCGGGGATACCGGAAGCCTCGCCCCAGTTGTCCGCCACGGATTTGGTGATTATGATAGGCGCCGCCTGGCCGGTATAGCTCAGCTGGCAGAGCAACGCATTCGTAATGCGTAGGTCGGTGGTTCGAGTCCACTTACCGGCACCAAAAAACCATTGGTTTCATTGGTTTAGGTATCGCTAAAAAGCCACCTTTGGGTGGCTTTTTTCGTTGGCGTCAACAAAGTCACGACGCATGTCTTTGTGATCCGGTTTAAAAATCCTTCCTGTCCAAGTGGATACAGGATCGCCATGCAATTCAGGGCGATCGACGGTGCAGCAGTGGGGGGCGAAGAGACGCATCGTGTTTAGTCGCACGCATACTCGCCGAAACAACCGGTCGAAATCGCCATCCAGGCGGAGGCCATCCCTCGGAGGGCACGTAGGCACCAGGCAGGCGAACGCGACCTCGTTCACGCCCGTGCCATGCGGCAAAGTTGGACCCAAAAAAACGGCCCGATCAGCGTCATTCTGGTGATGACTTGCTTACGGGCCTGAAGATGCTGCTCCCTGCGAACTGTGACCATGAACCCAGTTGCAACTGGACGGGGTGTTTTCCGTCCGAGCAGTGCATGGGAAACATTGTGGCGGTTATATGGCAGAAAGGGGATAGGTGAAATGAAAACAAAAGTTACATAACCAATTAATTAATAAAAACAGTAAGATAAACATGTAAATCATTCAAATGTTTCATTCGCCGTTACACTCGGCAGCACTAGGTGCTGTCTGAAATCGATGAGCGGGTCTGGTTGACTGCTCCGGTGAGTGTCTAGGGCTGTCATTTGCGGGAAGAAAGGAGCGGTCAAAAGAAACCCGGCGATGGAGAACCGTCAGTGAGGATCGTTTGCCATGCCGGGTCGAAGCGGCCGCAGGAAAGCAACCAGAAATCGATCTTTGGCCGTTTCTGAGAGGACGTTTTTCATGGCGCTCGTGAAAACTGACCTATGGCCGCTGTTACTGCTGATTAACATAAGTTAACGAAAAGAAACAAATAAAGTGTAGTCCTGGAGCGAAAGAAATTTCAGATACTTTCGTAGGGATCGATGGTCTGTGACCGTACATTCGTGCTGAAGCACTCCCCGCCGAGGAGCGCGATTGTGATCATGAGACGTTGATCGATCTTGCGAGACGGCGGGTAGCCACGGCGGGGGGCTCCAATGGTGCCGAGGGAAGGGCCAAAGAGCGCGAATGCTGGCACTGTCAATGAGGTCCGACGTCGATGGACTGGATATCGTCGACAGTTTACACTTTGGCGTGCCACGCCACAGATGAGGGAATAGCCTTGGATACCACCATGGATCAGATTGGTCAGCGCCGATCAAGCACGCTGACATCGATCGTCCGTGAAGCGATCGAGAACATGATCATCTCTGGCGAGCTATCTTCGGGTGACCGCATCAACGAGAGTGCACTGGCGGCACGCTTCAATATCAGTCGGGGGCCGATTCGAGAGGCCTGTCGGGGTCTCGAAAACGCCGGTCTGATCCGTAACGTGGCCAATCAAGGGGCCTATGTCCGTGAGATGAGTCTTGAAGAGGCTCGTGCTCTCTACGAGGTGAGGCGAGCATTGACGGCATTGGTGGGTGAGCTGCTTGTCGAACGGGCGAGCGATGAGACGCTCGACGAGTTGCAGCGCCTGGTCGAGTGTATGGCGCGGGCCGTCGAGGAAGACGACCTGAGCACGTACTACAACCTCAATCTGGAATTCCATAACACGATGGTGGCCAACGCCGATAATCCGGCGCTGGAACGTTATTACGGTGATATCGTCAAGCAGTTGCATCTCTTCCGGCGTCGCGGGCTCTTGCAGCATGGCAACCTCCGGGCCTCGAACGAGGAACATGTGAAAATCGTCGAAGCTTTACGCCGGCGCAATGCCTCCGAGGCGGCCGAAGCCTTGCGCCAGCATGTCATTTGCGGCTGGCAGCGAATGGTTGGCACCCTCGAGGAGTCATAAGCTGCTATCCCCTTGATTTCTGTCGTCGCCGCGTCTTCAACTGGCTTTTCGGGCTAACCGCTTTTCCTGCAGACCGCTTGGCTAGCTTACCGCCGTTCAATCCGAACGTTCCTTGGTGGCGATCATCGATATCGCCCCGCGTTGCCACAGGTCCATATCTGCGCGACTGTCTAACGTCTCGAGTTTCGGCGCGCTTGGCGCTGTCGCTGACGCGGCGAATGCTCCCAGCTCGACTCCCTCCTCTCGACTAAGACCCTAATCCCCCTGGCTAGACCATTGTCTAGTACAGAAGGGCCGAACGGTCGAATAGTCTGTCTATCGTAAACTGTTAACAGTTTACAGTTGTTAGATGTGCGATGCCTAACAAGTACATAACGGGAGAATAACGATGCGCCATTGGATGAAGTCAGGCTTGTTAATGACAAGTCTGGCCACAGCCGCTCTCGCGTTTAGCGCTACGTCGGGAGCCGACGACTTCCCTTCCGAGCCGATCGAGATCGTCGTTCACACCTCTCCGGGGGGCGGAACCGACACCACAGCGAGAATCGTGGCATTGGCGACCCAAGCGCAACTGGGTACCAACGTCTACGTCCAGAACAAGAAAGGCGGTGGCGGCTCGGTTGCCATGAGTTACGTCAAGAGCAAGCCCGCCGATGGCTATACGGTCATGGCGATCACGCCCACGCACCTCTTCACCATGCTGCGCGGGAATTCGCCACTCGATATCGACGATATCCAGGGCCTGGCGCGCGCTACCGATGATCCGATCATCGTCATGGTTCGCGGAGACAGCCGGTACAAGTCCATTCACGATCTCATCGAGGCGGGGAGGGCCGGCGTGATCAAGTGGGGTGGTACCCAGATCGGAGGAGTCGATCACATTGCCGCCATGAGCTTCGCCAAGGCGGCAGGGATGAAGGTCTCTTTCGTGCCCTTCGATAGTGGCGCCGAATTCGCCGCCGCTCTATCCCGGGGCGACATCGACGCAGCGGGGCTCAATATTTCCGAAACTCGGGATCAGATCGCCGCCGGCGATTTCCGTCCTCTTGCCGTCATGGCCGACGATCGTATGAAGGCGTTACCGGACGTACCAACGCTTAGCGAAAAAGGTCTGGATATCTCGTTCTCCACCGTCCGTGGCTACGTGGTGCTGAAGAGTACGCCCAAGGCTCGCCAGGAAATTCTGGAAAAGGCGATGCTCAAGGGAATGGAGAGCGACCGCTACCAGAACTACCTGAAAGGCATCGGACTCGACGAAACCAGTATCGAGGACGCCGCTGACTGGGACAGCCAGATCCGTCGGATGTACAAGGCTGGCCAGGAGACGATGCAGGACCTGGGCCTGGCTCAGTGATCCACCGGCCTCGGCCAATCCCTCTGTTCCAACTCGGAGTTTCCACCATGTTGAGCCGCTGGAGAGATCTCCTGCCAGGAGTCGTACTCCTGGTCATGGTCGTCGCGCTTTACTGGATAACCACGACCTTCTCGACGGTGCCGGCCCTGTTTGCCCAGGGCATGCAGGCCACCGCCATGCCACGTCTGATTCTGGGGGTGATGGCGGTGCTGACCCTGGTGATGCTCTATCAGGGATATGGCCACGTCGAGGAGGACAAGCCAGTCATTTCCTGGCGCATGTGGGTAACGGCCGGGCTGCTGCTGGCTGCATTTCTACTGTTCGAGATTCTCGGTCTGACATTGACCATGGCGCTGACCTGCCTGCTGATCCCACTGCTATGGGGTGAGCGTCGTCTGGGACGGATCGTGATCTACGCCGTCTGCACACCGGTAATGATCTATCTGCTTTTCACTTATGCGCTGCAGCTTCGGCTGCCGCAGGGAATCCTCTCACCCTGGCTGTCCTGAGTAACGGAAACGTTTATGGAACATATACTGACGGGATTTAGCATTCTTATCGATCCGATGTCGCTGGCGGTCATTCTGTTGGGGACTATCGTCGGGGTACTGGTGGGTGCTTTGCCGGGCCTCAGCTCATCCATGGCGGTGGCGTTGCTGTTGCCATTCACGATCTATCTCGATCCGGTTCCCGCCATCTCGATGCTCGCTGCGCTGTATTGCGCGGGGACTTTCGGCGGCTCGATCACGGCCATTCTCATCAACGCGCCGGGCGCGCCACCGGCGGCGGCGACGGCGTTCGACGGCTATCCCATGGCCCAGCGAGGAGAGGCGGGCCGGGCGCTTGGCATGGCCGCCGTCGCCAGTGTCATCGGTGGGATGTTGTCGTTGATCGTGATGGTGCTGGCGGCGCCGGCGCTGGCCCGGATTTCCCACTCTTTCGGGCCGCCGGAATATTTCGCGCTAGCGGTGTTCGGCCTCTCTATGTTGGCATCCATCAGCGGCAAGTCTCCGGTCAAGAACCTGATCGGCGGGGCGTTCGGGCTGCTGATCGCGACCGTGGGGGTCGATCTGACCACCGGGGTGGAGCGCTTCACCTTCGGCATCCCCGAACTCTACGAAGGCATCAGCTTCATTCCGATCCTGATCGGCCTATTCGCGATTGCCGAACTGCTATCCCAGGCCAATGTCCGCGACAAGGTACTGGAGCGTATCTCGCTCAATGCAATCAAGTTGCCATCCGTTACCGATTTCAAGCGGGTCTGGCCGACGATTCTTCGCTCATCGGGTATCGGTACCTTCATCGGTATCCTGCCCGCCGAAGGCAGCACCATGGCCGCGATGATCGGCTATAACGAGGCGCGGCGGTGGTCCAAGAACGGCGACAAGTTCGGCACCGGAGAGATAGAAGGGATCGCGGGCCCGGAAGCTGCCAACAACGCCGCCACGGGTGGTTCGATGGTGCCGACACTGGCGCTTGGCATTCCCGGCTCGGCCACGGCGGCCGTTATACTCGGCGGGCTCCAGATTCATGGCATCCGCCCGGGGGCCTATCTGTTCGAGAATCAGCCGGTTCTGCTGTACTCGATCTTTGCCGCCATGTTCTTGGCCTACGTCGTGTTGCTGGTATTCGGATTGGT
>NZ_CEXLVS010000011.1:0-5749 GCF_982684285.1 Salinicola sp.
CCGAGCACCATGGGCTCTCGCACCACGAAGGGACCGATCCGGCCATGGGTATAGTAGTGCACGTCGCTGCCGCATATGCCGACGGTGTGTATGCGGATGCGCACGTCGTCCGGCCCTAGCTGATCCGGCAGATCGATGTCACGTAATGACAGCTCGCGTTGCTTTTCCAGCACCAGGGCTTTGGCTTTCATGGCGCGTGCCTCGAGTCGTGTTGAAAATGGGCGAGGGGGCTTCGAAGCGATGGGCCCGACTCGCCAGGGGCTTGACAATGAAGCTACGCGTCACGCTGGAAAAGCGGCTAGGCTATAATTTTCGAGGGAATGATACTTTTTTGCAGGCCTTTTTCTGCGAATGTATAAATATTTGTTCCCACAGTGTTTTTAGATTCGACCTGACATTTGTCTGGGTGGCTGACGAAGAAAGGTTGTGACCAAAGTATAAATCGAGACGGGAACAAGAAAGGCCGACGAACCGCTTTATTTGAAGACAATGAAGCGTCTGGAGTGGAAGGCGTTTGCTGACGCCTTGCACAGGGGCATAGTCGAAAGAGGCACCGATAACTCATGATCGCTGCGCAGCTCAACGATACTCGTCTTGGTGCGCCTGTCTTCGAAAGCGTCACCCAGGATCCGAAGTTCAGCTTCTACTGGCACTGCCATGATTTTCCCGCGCCCATAGCCCGCTGGAATTATCACCCAGAGTACGAGTTGCATCTCATCCGTTACTCGGAGGGGCATGCGTTCGTGGGCGATTACATTGGCCGCTTCGGACCCGGCAACCTGGTACTGGTGGGGCCGAACATTCCGCACGCCTGGTTCAGCGACCCCGACGAGGCACGACCGGTCATCGAGGGGCGCGATGTCGTGCTGCAGTTCAAGGGCGAATGGCTGGAGCACATGATGGAGCTCTGCCCGGAGCTCAACTGCCTGTCGACGCTGATCGAGGACTCGGCTCTGGGTGTGGAGTTCGAAGGGGAGGAAGCGGCACGCTGCGGCGAACTGCTGGTCACCATGGGCGAGCAGGACAACGCCGGCAGGCTGTTGACCATGCTGACCATCCTCCGCAGCCTCTCGCAGTGCGGGTACCACACCCTGGCCGGCCGCGGGTACGGCCTGGATGCCAGGAGTACCTCTTCCGAGCAGGTCGATGCCGTACTGCGCTATATCCACGACCATTTCCACGAAGAGCTGCGCATGTCGAGGCTGGCCGAGCGGTACGGCATGACTCCCTCCACGTTTTCGCGCTTCTTCAAGCACGCCACCGGCGATACCTTCGTGGCTTTCCTCAGGCGTATTCGCATAGGACACGCCTGCCGGCTGCTGCTGGAGGGTGAATACTCCGTTGCCGATATCTGCTTCCAGGTCGGCTACAACAATCTCTCCAATTTCAATCGCCACTTCCGCGAGCAGAAGGGCATGACGCCGCGCCAATACCAACAGCAGACGGCCGATCTGGAACGGCATGTCACGATCTATCCCCTACCGTGAAAACGGGGAAACTCGGTCCATGGAGGGGAAAAGCTCTCCTTGCCGAGGCGTCTTTGAGCTCCCCCGCTCCTGAAGTCGACATCACTACCCTCTCGCGACCATTGGCGTAGAACCATCCCGGTCCTGGCCGTGATCGGCTACCCTTGCGTCCTCGGCTTGCCGCCGTGAAGCAATATCTTTCGATCTCCAAGGATGGCTCTCTTGTCGACTTCCGCGATGCCCCGTCGGGGCGTTCTGACTCTCGTGGCGCTGCTACTGGTGGCGCTCAACCTTCGTCCGGCGCTGACCAGCGTGTCGCCGGTGCTCGGCAGCATCGCCGAGGCGCTGGCGCTCTCCCCCAGCTGGCAGGGCATCCTGACCACCCTGCCGGTGCTGTTCCTGGGCCTGGCGGCACCGCTGGCGCCGCGGCTGGTGCGTCGCATCGGGCCGGAGCGCAGTGTGTTCGCCGCGCTGGTGGTGCTGGCGGTGGCGCTGCTGGCGCGGCCCTATATCGGCACGCCGGGATTGTTTCTGGGAACGGCTATCGCCGGGAGCTGCATCGGCATCATCGGGGTGTTGCTGCCGGGCATCGTCAAGCGCGACTTCCCCCGCCGCGTCAGCATCATGACCGGCCTCTACACCGTGGCGCTCAATCTCGGCGCTTCCGCTGCCGCGGGCACCACCGAGCCGCTGCGTCAGCTGCTCGGCGGTGGCTGGCAGGACGCTGCGCAAGGCGCTGCACAAGGTATCTCGCACGGCTCCTGGCAGGGTGCGCTGGCGTTCTGGCTGCTGCCGGCGGTGATCGCCGCGCTGTTGTGGCTGCCACAGCTCAAGGGCACCAAGCCCGTTCGCGTGCCCGTCCGTCGCGGTGCGCGCCTGCGTCACGACCCGCTGGCGTGGCAGGTGTCGCTGTTCATGGGGTTGCAGTCGTCGCTGGCGTACATCGTGTTCGGCTGGCTGCCGACGATCCTGCAGGATCGCGGGCTGGCGGCGGTCACCGCGGGGCTGGCGCTGTCGGTCTCGATCCTGCTGCAGGTGATCACGGCGATCCTGGCGCCGTGGATCGGCAGCCGCATGCGGGACCAGCGGGCGGTACTGGTCGGGGTGATGGCGCTCACCTTGGTCGGGCTGCTGGGCTGTCTCTACGCCCCGATCGGCAGCATATGGCTGTGGATCGTGGTGCTGGGTCTGGGCCAGGGCGGCACCTTCAGCATGGCGTTGACCCTGCTGGCGCTGCGCGCGCCGGACGCCACCACCGCCGCCAGCCTCTCGGCGATGGCCCAGGGCATCGGCTACACCCTGGCGGCGATGGGGCCGCTGCTGGTGGGCGTGCTGCACGACTGGAGCGGCGGCTGGAACGTGGTAGGCATTCTGGTGAGCGCGATTGCGCTGGGCGCGCTGGTCATGGCCTTGGGTGCCGGCCGCGATCGCCAGGTGGCCTCGACCCAGGGTGTGGATTGACGACGTGGACTGACGGCGCGGACCGGCACACGCCGACGAACCTGGGCGGCGGAATCGGTTACCCTAGGAACGAGACCAACGACCCAGGAGACTCGCATGCCAGCCAGAGCCATCAGCCTCGAGCAACAGCAGCGTCTGATCGAGATCGTGCGCGATGCCGCCAAGACCGAAATCGTGCCGCGCTTTCGCAATCTCTCCGAGGACGCGATCCGCTCGAAGAGCGCGCCGGACGACCTGGTGACCGATGCCGACCAGGGTGCGGAGCGGATGATGACGGCGGCGATTCGCGAGCTGCTGCCGGAGGCGACGGTGATCGGCGAGGAGGCGGTGGCCGATGGCAGCGCCAATCTCGACGACATCGCCGGCGCCGAGCTGGCGCTGATCATCGACCCGGTCGACGGCACCTGGAACTTCGCCCGCGGGCTCAATCAGTTCGGGGTGATTCTGGCGGCGACCAGCTTCGGCGAGACGATCTTCGGCCTGCTCTACGATCCACTGGCGGACGACTGGATCGTCGCCCGCCACGGCGAAGGCGCCTGGTTCGGCCGCCCCGACGGCACCCAGCGCCAGCTGCAGGTGTCGGATACCGACAACTTCGACGAGATGGTCGGCTCGACCTCGATCCGGCTGTTCGCCAAGCCGCAACAGTATCAGCTGGCGGCGACCTTCCCCGACTTCCAGCGCATGATGGCGTTCGGCTGCGCCTGCCACGAATATCGCACCATGGCGTTCGGCTTCGTCGACTTCATGCTCACCGGCAAGCTGATGCCGTGGGACCACGCCGCCGGGCTGATGATCCACGCCGAAGCCGGCGGCTATTCGGCGCTGCTCGACGGCACGCCCTATCAGCCGACGATTCACCAGGGCACGGTGCTGGCGGCCAGCTCGCGGGCGCATTGGGAGCGGCTGCGCGAGAAGTTCAGCTTTCTGGGCTAAAAAGTGCCTGCGCTCGCCCATGCGGCGTTAAAAATTGGCTCACTGAACAACGTTCAGAACGTCCGAAGGACGGCCCGGAGGGCGAGCGGAGCGAGTCACATGCTCATTTACACCCCGTAAACTCCGCGTTTTCGCCAATTTTTGCCTTAGCTGCGCGCCCCGGCCTTGCCTTCGCTCGTCGACTTTTTACGCAGGGCACTGGCCATCATCATTGACCACCAAGACGACGAAAACCGGCGCCGAGAAGGCGCCGGTTTTCTTTTCTGTAGCCGATCGGGACGAACCGGTCAGACAGACCGAATCAGGGAATGATCTTCTCGGCGCGCAGGCGATCGAACAGATCGAAGAAGGCCGCTCGCGTTTCGCGGAAGTGATCGAAGCCGAAGTCGCGGGACTTGGTGGTGTCGTTGACACACTCCTGGTCGCGGCCGAGGTCGGCGTCGGTGTGCCACCAGGAGGCCAGCTTGGCGACGTCCGGCTCGACCAGGTCGTGCTTTTCGGCGATCTCGCGCCAGGTCGATTCGGCACCGGCCATCTGCGTTTCCAACGGCTGCATCGACTCCGGGTCGTCCGAGGCTTCGGGCCCCTGACTTTCTAGACCAAAGTACTCGCCGATCTCGCGCCACATCCGGCGCCAGCGGAACACATCGCCATTGACGGTGTTGAAGGCCTGGTTGGCCGCGCCCGGCGTGGTCGCCGCCCACTCCATCTGCCGCGCCAGCACCAGCGCGTCGGTCATGTCGGTGAGCGCGTTCCACTGGGTCCGGGAGCCGGGGAACACGAACGGCTGGCCGGTGGCCTGGCAGATCGAGGCATAGACGGCAATCGTCGTGCCCATGTTCATGGCATTGCCGCGGGCGTAGCCGATCACGGTATGCGGGCGGTGCACGTTCCAGGCGAAACCGTGGCGCTCGGCGGCTTCGAACAGCACGTCCTCCAGCGCATAGTAGAAGTTGTCGCCCGGCACCCGCGGCTCGGATTCGCGGAACGGCGTCTCGATCCGGCCGCTGCCGTAGGCCTCGAACGAGCCCAGGTACTGTTTGGTGCCGGTCACCAGCGAGGCGTGATCGAGCTTGTCGCTGTCGAGCGCTTCGAACAGATTGCGCATCATCTGGCTGTTGGCCTCGACGTTGGCGCGCTCGTTGTCGCGGCGAATCCAGGTGCAGTAGAAGACGTGGGTGATCGGCAGCCCGGCCAGCGCCTGCTCGGTGGCGGGCCTGTCCAGCAGGTCGGCGGCGACGGGAATCACGCCGCTCTGCTCGGTGGCGCGACGAGAAAGGCCGTAGACGGTCCAGCCGCTGGCCACCAGATAAGATGCCAGGTTGCCGCCGGTGATACCGGTGGCGCCGACGACGAGTGCAGTGCCTTTACGCATGATCGATGACCTCCTTCCAAGTTCGGGAAGATCCGGATCGCGCCGGATCGATGAACGCAGTCTGGTAGCGCCTGATCGTTGCTACAATCGAAAGCATCGCAAATCTTTATTGTGCTGAACGCAACTCCAGGAATTTCAGAACCGTGAACGTCAATTCGCTGGATCTCAACGCCCTGCGCGTGTTCGAACGCGTTGCGGCCACCGGCAGCTTCACCGCCGCCGCGCGTCACTTCCACCGCGCGGTCTCCTCGATATCGCGCCAGATTCGCGGGCTGGAAGAGGCGCTCGGCCAGCCGCTGCTCTACCGGCATACCCGCGCGGTCGCGCTCACCGAGGCGGGCTGGCGCTACTACGAGGAGGTCCGCGAAATTCTGGAACGGCTCGATCTCGCCACCGAAGCGCTGGCCTATCCCGACGCCGAGCCCAGCGGCGTGCTGCGGATCAATGCGCCGGTCGCCTTCGGCCAGCGCCAGATCGTGCCGCTGCTGCATGCTTTCCAGCGCCAGCATTC